>JACCZX010000201.1 GCA_013695705.1 Burkholderiaceae bacterium
CTGGCGCCACTCATACGTGCTGCGCCCGCGTCAGGACCCGCAGGCTGTCCCACATCCGCTCACCGAGAAACACGAGCCACGTAAAGCCGGTCAGCGGCCAGGCGATATGAATCATCCACAGCGGCAGCTCCGCCAGTTCGGAGGAGCGGTTCCAGCCGAAGCGCGTGAACTCGATGCCGGCCCACACGAACACCAACGCCATCGCAAGGACACCGATGTTTGCCATCAGCCTCACTGCGGCCTCCGCCCGCGGTTTAAGACGCGGCCAAAGGTCGACTTCGAAGTGCGTGCCCTCCCGCACTCCGATCATCGCGCCGATCATAATCATCCAGACGAACAGGAAGCGCGCCATCTCTTCGGTCCAGATATAGCTCGGGATCAACGCGGTGTAGCGCGAGAAGATCTGCAGCGACACAGGAACGATCAGGATTGCCACCGATACGACAAGCAGCCACGACAACAGCCAGCTGTAGCCGGCGGTGAGTCTGCGCCAGAAGGTCATAAGATGTACGGCGAAAGAAAAACCACTCGAGCGTAGTGCGCAGGAGTGGCTGTTCCTCGGGCTAGTACTTACAACGCGTTGATCTTCGCCAGCAACTGCTCAGCGCCGATTTCCTTGGCGTACTCCGCCATCACTGGGTCTACCGCTTTCTTCATCGCGGCGCGGTCGGCGAAGGGAATGCGTTTGAGCTTGCCCGCTTTTTCAAGAGTGTCCAGCTTGGCAGTGTCCTCGCTCGATTCGATTTGACGCCCGTACGCGCCTGCCTCTTTACCCGCGCGGATAATCGCCGCCTGCAGATCTGCCGGCAGCTTGCTAAAGGTCTTGGTCGAAAAGCACAATGGGCGGATCGTGATCGCATGCTGCGTCATGTTCAGGCTCGGCGCGACCTCGAAGAACTTCATCTGCTCGACGCCCGCCGCCTCGTTCTCGCCCGCCGCGATTACGCCGTTCTGGATCGCGTTGTAGACCTCGTTGTAAGCGATCACAGTGGGCGCCATGCCGGCCGCTGCGAAGGTCTTCGACCAGATCGGTGCACCCTGCACACGTACCTTCAGGCCCTTTAGCTCGGCCATGTTTTTAACCGGCTTGTTGGCGAAAATGTTGCGCGTGCCGCCGCCCGCGTAGCCGATCAGCATCACTTCGGCCTTCTGGTTGATTTCGTCGGCGACCGGCTTCAGCACGTCGGCGTCGAGCACCTTGTTCCAGTGGTCCAAGTCTCTGAACAGGAACGGTGCGTCGATAAACGGCGCCGCTTTCGAGAACGTCGACATGTGCGCCGGCGACACGATCGCATAATCGACCGCCTTGCCTTGCGCCATGTACTCGAAATACTGCTTCTCCAGCCCAAGTGCGCTGTTTTTGTGAAGCACGAAATTGATCGGCTTACCGTAGTACTTTTTCACCAGCTCTTCGAACCTCACCAGGGCCTTGGTGAAGGCATGGTCGTCGCCGAACTGCGATGCCCCGTTGAGCGTGACGGTCTGCGCGCCAACGGGAAGCGCCACTGC
Source organism: Burkholderiaceae bacterium (assembly GCA_013695705.1). Lineage (GTDB taxonomy): Bacteria > Pseudomonadota > Gammaproteobacteria > Burkholderiales > Burkholderiaceae_F > JACCZX01. Next base: position 1,510 of record JACCZX010000201.1, read on the forward strand.
GGCCGCAACGGCGGCTAGAAATAATCTGCGTTTCATTTTGTGTCCCCTTATTGACGGTTAGTACGCCACAAGGTGCGCGGATTCGTGGGATCGATCAGCGTCGGCCCTGCAACAGCGACACATTGTCACAGAAAATTCATCTACTTCGGTAAATAGCAGTGCCCACGCTTTCCAGGATGGCGATTCGGTTCGCGGTGCAGCCAAATGAAAGGCTGCGTTACGTCGCTGGCACCAGACGAAGGCGCGTGATCTCGGAGGGTGCGCCGAATCGCTTCGGCGGCCCCCAGTAGCCGGTGCCGCGACTTGTGTAAACCCAAAGGCTCTGCAAACGATGCAGGCCAGCGGTGAACGGCTGCTGTAATCGAACGAAAAAATTCCACGGCCAGAATTGCCCGCCGTGCGTATGGCCAGAGAGTTGCAATTGAAATCCCGCCTGCAACGCTGCCGTGGCTGACCTTGGCTGGTGCGCCAGCAGAATGCGCACCGGGACATGAGCAGGAGCGCGTGCAATCGCAGCGGCGGGATCGCTGCGGTGAGACTCGTCGAAGTGGTGACCGCCGTGATCTGTGACACCCGCGATCACGAGCGCGCCATCGTTATGGCGCAGTACCACGTGTTCGTTGAGCAGGACCTTGACTCCGAGCCGGCGCAGCTCAGCTACCCACGCCGTTACGCCGCTGTAATACTCATGATTGCCGGTCACGAAGAACGTCCCGTGGCGTGAGATCAAACCGCCCAGCGGCGCCACGTGCGATTGAAGCTGGGCCACGCTGCCATCCACCAGATCTCCGGTCACGGCGACCATGTCGGCCTGCAGGCAATTCACGGCGTCGACGATCGACTTCAGATAGTCGCCTTTGATCGTCGGTCCGACATGAATGTCACTGATCTGCACGATTGTGAAACCATGCAGTGGCGCCGGCAGATCAGCGATCGGAACATCGACACCAACCACCCGCGCGGTCCGGCGCGCATTGATCAGACCCCAAACAGTCACCAGCGTCGCCGCAGCAGGAACCGCCAGCGCGCTCCAGGTGGCGAGCGCGGGAATGGATATCGCGAGCCCGACGTGACTACCGATCCATGCGCTGACAAGTGCGACATCGCGCAGCAGTGTCAGCACCAACAGGCTCGATACGAAGCCCATGGCGACAAAGGCGGCCAGCATCAAAGTGTCGTGGCCCCGACGCTGCGGTCGGCGTCGACTCCGCCACAGGTTCAGTCCGACTTGCAGGCAGAGCGCGGAGGCCGCAACTAGCAGCGCCACACCGATTTGCCATCCGGTGAAGTCAGCCAGAGCGGGAATAAGTCGCCAGGCGATGTACGCGTGTACCAGAAGAGAAATGGCGCCTAACGACATACCTGCGGGTGCAACTGGAGGTTAAGAGCGATCGTTGATACATGGCGCTGCGAACGCAGTTTTCAACGACTGCCATTGCCATGAAGTAGCGTTTCAATTGCCGCGAATCGCTGGTCGCATGATTCCCAGCTGGTCGACCAGGAATGTGTAAACGTCGGTTTCCTCCTGAATGCGCGTCGACAGTGCGGTACCGATGCCGTGGCCTGCGTCTGCCTCGGTGCGTAACAGGATCGGATGATTGGACGAAGTCGCGGCCTGTAATCGCGCCGCCATCTTGCGCGACTCGTACGGCGCGACTCGACCATCGTTGTCTCCGCTCGTCAGCAGGACGGCTGGATATGCGACACCGTCCTTCGCGCGCAGCAGCGGCGAGTAGTCGAACAGCGCCTTGAACTGCGACGGATCTTTCACCGAGCCGAATTCGGTGACGTTGAATTCACCGTTGGGCTGAGTCTCCCAGCGAATCGAATCGTAGATTCCGACTTCGCTCACCACCGCACGCATCGCCGAGGGATGCTGCGTAAGCGCTGCACCCATCAGCAGGCCGCCGTTACTTCCGCCCATAATGGCGAGGCGCTCGGGCCGTGTGTACTTGCGCTCGACCAGCAACTGCATGCACGCCGCAAAGTCGTCGAACACATTCTGCTTTTTCGTCAACATGCCGGCTGCATGCCATGGCTCGCCGTATTCGCCTCCCCCGCGCACGTTGGCCACTGCGAACGCCCCGCCGTAGTCGAGCCATAGCCGGTTCATCGCAGAAAAATACGGCGCCATGCTGATTCCATAGCCGCCGTAGCCGTAAAGAATGATCGGCGTGTTTCCGTCCAGCACCATGCCCGTGCGATGCAGGATAGTGATGGGAACCTTGGTTCCATCCTTCGACGTTGCAAACACGCGGTCGACCGTGGCGTCGTCAAAGTCGAACTGCGGGCGGCCATTAAGTTTCGTCGGCACCAGGCGGTTGTTCGTTGCTTCGTAAACGTACTGAGTGCGCGGCGTCCGATAGCTCACGGTCCGCACCATGACATCGTCGCCGTCGAGCACTTCGCCGATGCCAATGTCGGAGTTCTTCTCTACCGGAAGCTCACGTAGCGGCTTGCCGTCGAGCGAAAATACGCGAACCGCCGACGGCCCACCCTCGCGATATTGAACATAAAGGCGTGACTTCGTCGGCGTCACGTGCTCTGCGACTACCGTGGTCTCGGGAATTACTACGCGCGCGTGCGCCAGAGTCGGCTGCGCAAGTGGCATTGACACAATGCGCCCCAGTGGGGCGTCCTGGATCGACATCGCCCATAGGCGGTTATCACGGCCGATGCTTACCTGTTTCAGGCCATCGGTGAAGCCCGCCACCTGGGTCCATTTCCCCACCTTGTCGCGCAAGTGAAAAGCGATCTCGCCACCGTCGCCATTTTTTACTTCGGCAAGCAGGAATAGACCATCGCGGCTGCCTTTCAACTCGATTTCCGCAATGCGCGGAAAGTCGCGGCCTATGACGTAGCGGTCGTCAGCCACTGGCGTGCCGATCTTGTGGAACCACACTGTTTGATAAAAGTGGAGGTCGGCTTCCGGGCGCTCGGTCGGCAGCGGGAAACGCGTGTAGTAGAAGCCGGAACTGTCCGCCGCCCACTCCACGCTGCCGCCGGCAGTGGGGTAGGTCACATTCGGAATAATGTCGCCGAGGCGCTTGCGGCTTGCGACGTCGTAGACGTACGCAGTGCCTTCTTCACTGCCATTTTCCGACAACGAGACGATGACGCGCTTTCCATCGTACGAAGGTTTGTAAAAGTCGATTGTTGTTCGACCCTTCGGATCGAGCACGTTCGGATCAAGAACAATGCGTTCCTGCGCGACATCGAGGTTGCGCGGTAGCAGCACCAGAGCCGATTGATTTTTCGGCGGCGCGTTTCGTTGGGCGAATACTCTTCCACCCCGGTACTGAAAGTCGTACCGGCTGACCGTTTTCTCGGCCAGCAGTTTTTCGACGCGACGCGCGATCTCTGGCCGTTGTGAAATCGAGTCCAGATATTTTCGCGTCAGCGCGTTTTGCTTGCCCACCCATGCCTTGACCTCCGCAGCTTTGTCGTCTTCCAGCCACCGATAGTCATCGACGACCGCAACGCCGTGAAAAGTGTCCGTAACAGGGCGCTTTGGCGTCAACGGATACTCGACCGATGCTGCGGTGGAACTGAACCACAGCAGGGAAACGGTCGCGCAAGCGACGAACAGTCGGGTATGGTCGCTTATCATCGCATTGCTTTCATCAAGTTTGTTTAATTGCGATCCAAAGCTTTCTCTGCCTTAAGGCAACGGTCAAGCAGGCGCGGAGCCTGCAAGCGCTTTGTCCATGATTGGAACACAGGCGTCGGGCCCTTCCATTGAACGTCATCCGCGTTAGCAAACAGCGCCGCGTCCGTCCTTAAGGTCGCAAGGTTTTTAAATAGCAACGCCTGGTCCAGGCGCTCACCCAGTACAGCGGGTGGGAATTTTTCGATCGCGCCATGGCGATTCAGCAGCTGTGCCGCGGACACGCGGCCAATGCCGGCGATGCCTGGATAGCCGTCGGCCGCGTCTCCGACCAATGCCAGAAAGTCTGGAATCAATATCGGAT
>JACCZX010000259.1 GCA_013695705.1 Burkholderiaceae bacterium
GACGGTGATCGGCCCCATCTTTTTCGAGATCATTCAGCGCAAAGGCGACGAAGGCTTTGGCGAAGGCAACTTTCGCGCGCTATTCGAATCGATCGAGCTCGATCAAATTCGTCGCGGCGTGTTGAACCCCGGCGACGTGAAAGCAACCGCGTAAGCGATGGCGATTGCCCCGGTCACCTATGGCGCCAGCACCCGCCCCCCGCGCGGCGACTATTCAGAGGCGCACGACGACTACACGTGCGACCAGCGCTGGGAGCGCTACACCGCAGATGAGCACGCGCTGTACGCACGGCTGTTCGAGCGCCAGGTCAAGCAGTCGCGCGACCAGGCCAGCGACGAATTCGTTGCGTCACTCGCGCAACTCGGCGCGGCTGACCGCATTCCCCATTTTGACGCAATCAGCAAGGCATTGCGGCGTGCCACCGGCTGGGAGGTTGTTGCAGTTCCGGGGCTGATTCCCGAGCACGCGTTTTTTTCGCTGATGGCGCAGCGACGCTTTCCGGTCACGGTCTGGCTGCGCACTCCCGCCGAGTTCGACTACATCGTCGAGCCGGACGTTTTTCACGATCTGTACGGCCATGTGCCGCTGCTGTTCAATCCTGTCTTTGCCGACTACATGCAAGCGTTCGGTCGCGGCGGGTTAAAGGCGCAGGGCTTGCAGGCGCTCGAATATTTGGCGCGTCTTTACTGGTACACCGTCGAATTCGGCCTAATTGCCACCGAGCGCGGCTTGCGCGTCTACGGGGCCGGCGTCCTGTCGTCCGTCGGCGAAACCCAATACGCGCTGACGAGCCAAAAACCACAGCGACTCGCGTTCGACTTGAAGCGGGTGCTGCGCACTCCGTACAAGATCGATGACTATCAATCCACGTACTTCGTCGTAACGTCTTTTGATCAACTGTTCGCGGCGACCGCGCCCGATTTTTCTGCGCTTTATGCCGAAATTGCACAGCAGCCTGCTCTTCCGATCGACACGATTTTGCAGGGCGAGACGCGCTACCCACCTAACGCGAGCCACGCCACTCTGGCGTAGCGCTACTTCACTTACTGCGTTTGTGCGGGCACGCCCGGCGCTGCTTGCGGCGCGGGAAACTGCGGTGCAGATGGCTGCGGCGGCACCACCGGCGGCGGTTGCGGAAACGTCGAACGCGGAGGCGCCATGGTCGAACTCCGCGGGATATTGGGGGAGCCGTCACTGCTGGGCGCGGTGAGCATGTTTCCCTCGCGCGCAAAGTTGGGCGCAGCAGGCAACCCTCCGAGTTGGGCAACGGGGCGCGCCGGCAGGCGAACTTCCTGGCGCGCGCCATTGGACTCGAGCACTGCGAGGTCGGAGGTGACCGACACCAGCTTCATTCCCGGCACGACTTCCTGACCGATCAGAAAAACGCGTGCAGGCTTGCCGTCGACCACCAGTACCGCGCTTGAATCCTTGCCGGCAGCAAAGACGCCGAGTGCCTGGATATTGGTAGCGACGGCCTGCACCACGTCGACCTTGCCGAACATGCGCGCTGCGGCGACCGGATCAGGATCACGCATAGGTGGCGGCGGTAGTGGCGGCGGCGCCGACGTTGGCGCGGGCGTGAACACCCGAATGCTCCAATAGGCCGCTATCGCCAATACGCCGGCGAGAAACAACAGGTGGATCGCAGCGAAAGTAAACTTTTTCAGCATCTCCAGTCCAACTTCGGCGCTAGCTCATCATGTATTAGACGGTCAAGCATCCCCTTTCCGGGGGGTAGGTCAGCCGACTCGCGTTGATAATATCCCCTGCACCCTCGATTGTCGGCGTCGAAAAGCGAGGAACTTCAAGGCGTTCGACGCATATCTTCAAGTTTTCCACCGTATTGCCCAATGGTCTGATGACTCCGATGAAAGCTGTTCGTTCCTCTAATTACTCGTCCGAGCTGTCGCTCAAGCCCCGCGCGCGCGGGTTCACGTTGATCGAGATCATGGTCGTGATCACGATCCTTGGCGTGCTCGCAGCGCTGATCGTGCCGCGCGTGGTGGGCCGAACCGACGATGCCAGAGTGGCGGCGGCCAAGCAGGACATCGCTTCGATCATGCAGGCGCTGAAGCTGTACCGTCTCGACAACGGCCGCTATCCGACGACAGATCAGGGGCTGCAGGCACTGATCACAAGGCCAACCACTGAGCCGATGCCAAGCAACTGGAAGCAGGGCGGCTACCTCGAGCGCTCTTCGGTTCCCGCCGACCCGTGGAGCGAACCGTACAAGTTTCTGAACCCCGGCGTGCGTGGCGAGATCGATGTGTTTTCTCTCGGCCGCGATCGCGCCAACGGCGGAGAGCCGAACACACCCGACGCCGACATCGGGTCGTGGCAACTGTAGTCAACCAACGTGCGGACGCGCCACATCGCCGGATTCACTTTGCTTGAGCTGATGGTCGTCATCGTGCTCGCGGGAATTCTGATTACCCTTGTCACCATAAACATCACACCCGATCCGCGCCAGCAACTGCAGCGCGAGGCGCAACGGGTGGGGCAGCTGATGGGCCTGGCCGCGGATGAGTCGCGCATCCGCCAGCAACCGATCGTCTGGGAAGCCGACTTGCGCGGCTATCGTTTCGTGACTGAATCGGGGGGTGAGCGGCAGCTGCTGAGCGGCGACGATTTATTGCGCGAGCGCGCTTGGGAAACGCCGTTGACTCGGCTGGCGGTCCTTGACAACGGCGGACCACAGCCGGCTCAGGTACTGCTTGGGCCTGGTGCGCCACCCGCGCGTGTGGCAATCGCGCGCGAATGGATACAACCGCGCTGGCGGCTGGAACTCACCAGTGAAGATGGTTCGGTGCGGATTGACTTTGACGAGTCAGGCCGGGCGGTCATGGGTACCGATCCGCTGGCGGCGAAATGATGCGCACGGTTAAGAAAAAACGGGGCTTCACCTTGCTCGAAGTTTTGGTGGCGCTGGTCATCATCGGCGTCGCACTGGCGGCTGCAATGCGCGGCGCGATGTCGCTGACCTCCACCG
>JACCZX010000288.1 GCA_013695705.1 Burkholderiaceae bacterium
ACACGGCCCTTATGCCCGCGCTCGTGGGGCCAATCGACTACAAGCAAGTAAAGCAAGCCGACCTGTGCGCGCTGCAAACCGAGCGCCAGGACTTGCTGCCCGAGAGCGACGATAGCTACTGGCCGATGCTCGATGGCGTCGAAGCCTACCCGGACATGATCGAGCCGTGGTCGCGCGACGTTGCGCGGATCGGCTTTCTAGCCAAGTTCGCCCTACTGAGCGCTAAGCTATGAACGACGTTGAACTTGATGACGGCCTGCCCTCGATGGTGTACGGCTGCCCCGCGTGCGGCGCGTTTGTCGAGCGCGAGCCGGGGATGCGAGTGTTCAAAGACGACGCTTACTGCTCAGCTAGCGGCGCGAACGTAACCCTGCACAAACTGGGGCTGCTATGAACGACGAACGCGCCGAGCGCTTCTTGCTCGCAGTCGAAAAGGTGAGCGTGATCGTGAACCACATAACGTTCGCTTGCGCCGCATTCGTAATATTTGCAGCGGCGCATGTTGTCTACTTGGCGACGCGGCTATGACTCCGAAGCAATGGGCAATTCTTGCACTTTCCTGCGCCTTCGGGCTGTACGCCGTTATCGCCATCACTAAGGCGGTACGGGCTGATTGGCCGTTCGCGCTGATGTGGTTTTCGTATGCCATGAGTAACGTCGCCCTGCTGTGGGCCGAGGTACGCACATGACCCCTAGAGGGGATAACCGTCTTTTACCCCTGCCAGGGGTTAGGGGGCCGTCATGATTTTGGACGAGCGTGCCATCTGGACGCGCGAGGATGTTGCCGAATACTTGTCAGTGACTACCAGGCAAGTAGACTTACTGCGCTCGAAGCTGCCGGCGCCGCTGATGGTCGGCAGCCGCCCGCGCTGGAAAGCCGGTAGCGTCATGGCCGCCGTCGCCAATAACGAACTGAAAGGGAACTAGCATGAAACTCAGGCTAAGAGTCTTGCGCGCGATCCGTTACAAGCTAGCGGACTGGATCGACCGAATCGAGGACTTGGAGCGGCGCCTAGAGGAAAGGATGCCATCGGTGAGTGCTCCGATGGCGACTGCGATCATCCGCGAGGTTTTGAGCGAGATACACGGTCAAAGCGCGTTTCTCGGCAACGTTAACAAGGAATACCCGAGCACTATCACCTTTCGCCGCCCTGTCCCGCTAATGCCCCAAAGCCCCGTAGAACCGCATAAAACCTAGCATACAGATTCCCTCGCCCGGCATTCCTAGAGGGGGCATTTCGCCCCTTTTCTCTCCCCTTCCCTCTGAGAAAAGAATCGGCTAGAATCCGCACTGTTGCAAAATCGTCCCAAACGCGGGACAGTTAGTTGGTAAAAGGGGGAATCGACATGGCGACATACGTTAAGAGAGGGGACACTTGGCAGGCGCGCATCCGCCTAACCGGCCGCAAACCGGAGTCGGCAAACTTCCCGACCAAGGCGGCAGCGAAGCGATGGGCAGACGAGCGCGAGCGGGGCTTGCGCCTGGACGTTCACGCCGTCAAGAACACCCTCACCGTGCGGGATTTGTTCGACAAGTATTCAGAGGAAATATCGCCGCGCAAGGCTGGCGCCGAATGGGAGGCGCACCGGCTGGCGTTGTATGGGAGGCTGATTGGCGACAAGCGCCTGGACGAAATAGACGTGGTAGCGCTGAGCGCGCTACGCGACGCGCGGATGAAAGAAGTGTCCGGCAGCACTGTGGTTCGGGACTTCCACCTGTTGAGCCACGTCTTTAACGTCGCTATCAAAGAGTTCAAGTGGCTGACGGCCAACCCGCTCAAAGACGTGTGGCGCCCGAAGGAAAACGACCCGCGCGAGCGCCGTATCTCCGACCGCGAAATTGAACAACTCCGACAAGTTAGCGGCTACTTACCCGACGAGCCGCCAGTTACCGAGACAGCCCGAGTCCAGGCGGCGCTAGAATTTGCAGTAGAAACTGGAATGCGCTCGGGCGAGATATGTAAACTGAAGCGCGAAAACCTATACGTGTCCGAGCGATATGTGCATCTGCCGGCCGAAATATGCAAGACCCGCAAGAAGCGCGATGTGCCGCTGTCGCCGCGGGCGCTGGCGCTACTGGAACAAGTGGGCGCGCTCGGGTTTAACCCGGTATTCGGTTTGGCCGATGCTTCACGCGACGCCCTGTTTCGCAAGACCGTCAGCAAAACAACGATAGAAAACCTGACCTTTCACGACAGCCGCCATGAGGCCATTACCCGCCTGGCTAAGAAGCTGGACGTGCTGGACTTGGCCCGGATGGTCGGTCACGCCAACATCAAGCAACTGATGACGTATTACAATGAGTCTGCCGCCAACATGGCTACACGCCTTTAGGCGGCGGGCGCGGGGCGCTCGGTTCCCCAACCAGGCTCCGCGCTCTTTTTTCACCGCTTTTTATCCGATTGTAGTCCGCAGCTAAGTACAGACTAGCGCCTCACCGATGGAGGCTATATGCTGCTATTTTCGGTTTTGCTAGGGGCCGTCTTAGCGACTTGGCTGCTGTGGCGGGCGTTTAACTGGCTGTGCGACCGCGAGGCCGAGGCGCAAAGGCTGGCGATGAGCCGCCGGGCCAAAGGCCGCCAAGGGCATAGCCGCTACGACTGGGAGTAGCGCGGCACTAATTGCGGTATTGCCATACTATCCTAAGCCAGTTCATCCTGCGCCCATCGCATAACACGGGAGGCGCAATTGGCCGCTAACTACGAATTAATACGCTCTCAAGTGAAACGAAACAACTACATCCACGAGAGCCACTTGCAAGATGCACTGTCGCGCTGCGATGCGCTAACCAACGAGATTGACAGGTTTATCGCGCTGCTAAAGAACTATCTTTCCTCCCCACAGACGCCTAGCAGCTCGAACGCGCTGCGTATCGGCATGGAAAGCCTTGAAGTATCGAACATTAAGGCTAGGCAGATCAAAGCGTCAGGCCGTAGCAGTACATAGCAGCGCGTCGATATAGGCGAACAGCTTGGGGTTCTCGCGGTAGACCTGTAGCCAGCCCTTCGCGCTTTGGGTCGTGAAGTGCTCCTCAGTTGCACCGTCCAGGTTGCCATACGCTTCGTTGATCGCGTGCTGGACTTCATGTATCACGTACTCAGCGATCTTGCTGCCGTCGAGCGTCTTGCACGCCGGATGCACTCGGATGCGCTGCGCGTCGTAGTCGCAGTGCATCCATTCATCGACCGCCTCGGCGCTCTTGGCGAGCCAAACAAAGCGGTACGTGTGCCCGCCCACTTTCACATTCGGCGGCAGCTTAAGCATTTTGAACCTTGATCTTGACCGTTTCGCCGCGCCGGATGGCGGCAGAGATTTTGTTGTATAGGCTATCGAAGGCACGACGGGAGCCAATGACGCTGACACCATCGGCGCCAAGGCTCACGCCAGGCAAAATGCAGCCCTCGGTGTCGGCGGACGTGTTGCCGGAGTGGATACGGATGCCGCTAAAGCCTGGCACGTCCACCAGCAACGGCAGCGGGCGCTTGAAGCGCGGCGACATGGTGATGACTACCACGTATTCGCCCGCCGGGATTGCGGTCTGCCCGTGGACTTTTGGCCCGTCGCGCACTGCATCCTCGCACGTAAAGCACTCGAATACGCCGTCAACGGTGAAGTTGCCAATCGTTGCGCCCTTATGGCTCGGGGCGCGGGTTAGGATCAGATTCATAGCTTGCCTATCCGTGCTCTATTGATTTCTTTGGCTACGTCGTAGCCACGCTCCGCTTCGACGTACAAAACTAATAGACGGGCGCGGTCGCGCTCGATCTGCATTGCGGCCGTCACGTTCGGGTATTCTTTGCCGCCATGCAGGCTGACCGGCTTGGTTGTGTAGTTGTTACGCACGGCGTCGCCTAGCGCCTTCTGGCGCGCTCGGCATTCGGCCCACTCGGCCAATGCTTCCGCGTAGGCGGCTGCGAGTTCGCCGTTAGTCTGTGGCGGGGGTGACGTCGGGGCCGAGCACGGTTCCGTCAGACTCGGCGGGATTCGTGTGGCGGGCAAGTTCGGAGAGAGCGTCGCGCACGCTGTCAGGGATAGGCTCATTAGCCCAATCTTTATGCTTCTCAATTTCACGAACAATCTCCCTGGTAACTGTGATAGTTTTCGGTTTGTGGTTTCGCTTCCATTCCTCGAATGACGCAGCGGCGCGGTCAGCCCGCACGTTTGCGGCGTCGATCTGTGCGACTTGTGCTGCGGCTAGACGCGCGGCAGCCAGCGCCGCCCGCTCCGTTGCCCGAGCATCCCCACGCGAATAGCTCCAAGCGCAAGCTGAAGCAACAGCGGCGGCGATAGCGGCGTACTTGCCAATCGTCCAGTAGACGCTAGCGAACACTGGCGGCCTCTATGTCCATGATTGCCGCCAGCACGGCGTTGCTGCTGATGGCGAAGCTAAGCCCCTCACCGTCGCGCTTCATTGAGTTAATGCCAATGACTTCGCCGCGCAGGTTGAATAGCGGCCCACCCGAGTTGCCGGGGTTGATCGCCGCCGTGTGCTGCATGAACACGCCAAAGCCCGGCAGCAAGCGCGCCAAGTGGCTCACGAAGCCGACCGAGACTGTCCAGTCGAGCGTATACGGATGCCCGACCGCCATTACCATGTCGCCTACGCGCACCGTGTTTGAGTCGGCTATCGTGGCGACTTCAACATCGTTGACCGGCTCGATCCGCAGGACGGCTACGTCTATGTCTGCGCTTTGCCCGACCAGCGCGCCTGGCATTTCGCGGCCGTCAACGGTACGCACCGTAAAGTTGGTCGCGCCCTCGGTGCAGTGCTTGTTCGTGACGACCCGGCGCCGGTGAATGATGGCGCCCGAGCAGTATTGGCCCAGGTTCGACTTGACGACTACCACGGTCGGCAGCACGAACGCGGCCAGGTTCGGCAGCGTGCTCGGCCCGGCGGGCGTTGACGAAACGGCTACGGCTAGGGCAACAGCGGTCAAAGCATAACGCATGTACTTCTCCGTCTAGGCAAATCGTCTACGCAGATAGCGCAGAGTTACGGGCATGGTTTCAAACTCGCCCGCGCGAACGTCATTCAGCATCAACATGCCGCGCCAGTGGTTGTTACCCTGCGGGCCTAAGTAATCCTCTTTGTGCTCGTAGCACGAACCGCTAATGATGCCGGTGAGCATCTTGCCGTCAGCCCGCACGGCGGTAGCGATCTGCAAGCCCTGCTGATGGCCGGCGACGCATGACTGGTGCTTCTTGGTCAGCAACGCTTGCGCGCTGGTAGCCGGGCGGCCCATTACGCCAGTCGTGAAATAGTGCGAGTAGCAAACGCCGTCGCGCTGAATCACTTCCAGGAATGCGTGCGTGTTCCAGCCCCACTCGGGGTAGCGCAAGTCATCGACGGAAATAACGCCGTCAAACTCGGGCTGAAAATCAACCGCCCGGTTAATCCGGTGTTCGTGATTGCCGAGCGTTAGATCGAATTTAGGTATGTAGCCGCCGACCTTAGCGATGGGCGTCATCAGCGCTTCCATCGCGCGCTGCACGGCGTCTATGTCCTTGCGGTAGCGGCGCCCCTCGAATGACTTCTTGCCTTTGTCATAGCTGGACAGGCTCGGCATGTCGGCAAAGTCGCCTATGCAGATGATCCGCTCGGGCTGCTTCTCCGCCAGGTACTTGCCGATAGCCGTCAGGTATTTGAGCGAAACGCCGGGCTTGGCCTGGACGTCAGGGATAACCGCGTGCCTCACTTGGAGTCCAGCCAGTCAAGCAGCGCGGCCAGGGCATACAGGCCCAGGGCCATTGCGAACCACAACGCCAACACGACGGCGCCGTACAGAACATGATCGGACATTGGTAATCCTTAGAGTGGATAGACAAATAGTAAACGCTCGTAGGCGTTCTGTAAACCCCCCACCTAAAGCCTGTCGATGACCTTCTGCGCCGCCTTCTCCCGAAGCAGGCTGCGGAGCTTGACGATGGCCCCGAAAAACCCCCAGGACAGCGCGCCCGTCAGGAAATAGACCGGAATCGTCAGGCTTTCCAGGTCTAGACCGTAGCCCGCCAGGAAATAGACTGCGACTCTGAGGGCGGCTGCGCCGAACACCGTCGAGCCGATCCCGGCCACCATCGCCTGCATGAATAGCTCCTTGCGGGTTTTGGGCGGGTCGAGCGCGGCAATGATCGCGGCGCCAAGCATCGCGGCCCCGAAAGGCACGCCGTATTTGGCTATGAGCGCGAGTCCGGCGCCGGTTTGTGGCATTGTGTGTTCCATGATTCGGTTAGGGGGTTAGAACTCTGCTGACGCTATGATGGTGAACACCATATATGCGCCGTTGGCAGTAGCGTTCGCTGTCTTGACGTAGCGGAACATTTCGGTGGCGTTTATATCAATCGAGGGCACGGTGCCGACGAAGCCGTTGTTGCCGACATAGCTCAGAGCGACCGTTGGCGGGATGCGCTTCGGCACTTTGTACTTCACGTCGCCGTAGTAGCCGAAAGCGTTAGTTACGTCACCACACCATGTGGTTTGGGTGCCGTTGAAGTTCTCGTAGTAACGCAGGCAACGCAAGTGATCGTCGGTAACCGTTCGATGCTCAAAGCCGGTAGCAACCGTCCCTAGTTCAAGCTGCACGCCCGCGAAGTCTAGCGAAGCATTCAGGGTAGCGCTGAGCTTGGTACAGCCGGCGACCGTAAGTATGTTGGCAGTCGATTGCCAGCCGGCCACGCCCTGAAAAGTCGAGCCTAAGCCCAAATCCCAGATCAGGCGCACAGCCGTTGTGTTATTGGTCGCCCATGTACCCGTCGTGCCTCCAGTGATTGCAACGGTCTTGTACTCCCACGTATTGACGGCGCTGATGGTGTACGTGAATCCAAAGTTGCGCGACTCGCCGCTGTTGCAGAGCGCGCCGCCGAAGGTGCCTGCCACCGAAGATCGCACCCAGAACGACAGCATCAGGGGTTGCGCGGTGGCGGTGCCAAACTTCCACGGGGCTAGATTGAGTGTTTCGATTAGCTGGTCAGCAAACGCATAATCACCCGCCGCTAGGGCGGCGTCTGCCGTGGTAATGATGTGGCGACGGTAGTAGGCATAGCCGGCGGGCGGGGTGCCGGTACTCAATCGCTGAGTGCTGATTATGGCGCCGCCAGAAGATACGCAACGC
>JACCZX010000205.1 GCA_013695705.1 Burkholderiaceae bacterium
GCCGTGCAGTGCTCAATGGCGGCATCCATGTCGAGCCACTGCAGCTCGGGTTGCTTGCCCGCGACGATGACGTTGACGTAGTTGCGGCTACGCAGGCAATGGTCGGTCACCGACAGCAGGGTGTTCGCATCGGGCGGCAGGTACACGCGAACGACGCCCGCCTTCTTGTTGATGACGACATCGATGAAACCCGGGTCCTGATGGCTGAATCCATTGTGGTCCTGCCGCCATACGTGCGACGAGAGCAGGTAGTTGAGCGATGCGATCGGCCGTCGCCACGAAATGGAGCCCGCGACATCGAGCCACTTTGCGTGCTGATTGAACATCGAATCGACGATGTGGATGAATGCTTCGTAGCACGAGAAAAAGCCGTGGCGGCCGGTCAGCAGATAACCTTCGAGCCAGCCTTCGCACTGATGCTCGCTCAACATCTCCATCACGCGGCCATCGGGCGCGACGTGGTCGTCACCGGGAATGATTTCCGCGGTCGAGCAGCGGTTCGTAACCTCCAGCACCGCGCCCCAGCGGTTGGACGCAGTTTCGTCGGGACTGAAGACGCGGAAGTTGCGCGCGCCGGCGTTCAACTGAAGTACATCGCGAATGAATTGACCCTGGACGCGCGTCGATTCGGCCTCGACGACACCGGGCTGCGGGACCGTGACCGCGTAGTCGCGAAAGTCCGGCATGATCAAATCGCGCAGCAGCAACCCGCCGTTCGCATGGGGATTCGCACCCATCCGCCGCTCGCCTTTCGGCGCGAGCTCGGAGAGTTCCGGACGCAGCTTTCCATTCGCATCGAACAATTCCGCCGGGCGATAGCTCCGCATCCATTGTTCGAGCGCTGCCAGGTGTTCGGGCTTGGTCGCGATCTCTGCCAGCGGCACCTGATGCGCGCGAAATGTTCCTTCGGCGGGTTTGCCGTCGACGACTTTCGGACCGGTCCAACCCTTCGGCGAACGCAGGATGATCATCGGCCAGCGCGGCCGCTGCTTGAACCCATGAGCGCGCGCATCGCGCTGGATCTGTTGAATATCGGCCACGATCGCGTCAAGTGTGGCGGCCATCAACCGATGCATTTGCTCCGGGTCGTCGCCTTCGACGAAGTGCGGCGTGTAGCCGTAGCCGCGGAAGAGCGCGTCGAGCTCCGCGTGCGGAATGCGCGCCAGCACAGTAGGCCCGGCGATCTTGTGACCGTTCAGATGCAGGATCGGTAGCACCGCGCCGTCATGAACCGGGTTCAGAAACTTGTTCGAATGCCAACTCGTGGCGAGCGGGCCGGTTTCAGCCTCGCCGTCGCCCACGACGCACGCCACCAGCAAATCGGGATTGTCGAAGGCAGCGCCGTACGCGTGCGACAGCGAATACCCGAGCTCGCCACCTTCGTGGATCGAGCCGGGCACTTGCGGAGCCACGTGGCTCGGGATGCCGCCGGGAAATGAAAACTGCGTGAACAGCTTCTTCATGCCCGGCTCGTCCTGCGAGACGGTCGGATAGAGCTCGCTGTACGTTCCCTCCAGATATGTGTTGGCCACCAGTCCCGGCCCGCCGTGGCCGGGTCCGGTGATGTAAATCACATTGAGGTCGTGCTGCGTGATGACTCGGTTCAGATGAACATAGATGAAGTTCAATCCCGGCGTGGTTCCCCAATGGCCCAGCAGCCGCGGCTTCACATGCTCGAGCGCGAGCGGTACCGTGAGTAGCGGGTTGTCGAACAAATAAATCTGGCCCACGGAAAGATAGTTCGCGGCGCGCCAGTAGGCGTTCATCTTCGCGAGCAGGTCGGACGAGAGCGGTTGGGTCATCGATGTTCTTGCGGGGTTCGGGCTCAGACGTTACGCAGCATGCGCTGAGTCGCCGGTGTAATCATCGCCTCGTCATAGGTACGGATCACTTGCGCGGTAACCGTGCACGCATCATCGTGCAGTGCAGTGACGCGCGGGCGGCCGAGCCCATCACGACCGCCGTTGTCGCGTGCCCGGTAGTACGCCAATGCTGGAGAAATTCATTGGGATAAATCGATGTGTTGCCGAAGCCGACCCGCGCCAGTAGGCTGCTGAACAAATTGTAGATCGACAGGTAGAGACTCCGCAGGCGGGCGCTACCAATATGCCAGAACCTCCCCGCGAACTCACTCGAACTCTGCTTGGCGTGCTGTGCATCGGCGTTCTGATCGTTGCCGCGTTTTGGATCGTCCGTCCCTTCCTGGCTGCGGCAATCTGGGCCATCACTATCGTCGTGCTGACGTGGCCGATGCTGCTGCACATGCAGCGGTGGCTTTGGAATAGCCGCGGCGCAGCGGTCGCCACCATGTTGGTGATTCTGCTTCTGCTGTTCGTCATTCCGCTGACACTGGCCGTTGGCACGATTGCAGTGCATGCGGGCGAAATTGCCGAACGCGCGCGCTCGCTTGCTGGCACCCCGATACCGTCGCAGCCGGAGTGGTTGGCCGCGTTGCCTATTGTCGGCGCGACTCTGGCGACTGCGTGGGCTGACGCCACAGCTTCGGGCGTCGAAGGTTTAGGCCCGCTGCTGGTGCCGTATGCGGGCGGCTTGGCTGCATGGTTCGTCGCTTCGGCTGGCAACCTGGGCTACCTGACGGTTCAGATTCTGCTCACTCTTGTGCTTGCTGCATTCATGTATGCAAACGGTGAGGAGGCCGCATCGATCGCGCTGCGGTTTGCACGCCGCCTCGGCGGCAAACATGGCGAAGACCTGATGCAACTGGCGGGCCGTGCCATCAGTGGTGTCGCGCTTGGTGTGGTCTTTACTGCGGCCATCCAATCCGTGCTGGGCGGAATCGGCCTGGCGGCTGCCGGGGTGCCGTTTGCCGGGCTCCTTACTGCAGTGCTTCTCATCGTGTGCGTCGCGCAGGTCGGCATGCTCGTCGTGATGCTGCCCGCGGTCGCCTGGCTTTACTGGAACGGCGAGCCGGCGTGGGGGACGTTTCTGTTGCTCTGGTCCGTCGTCGCCAGCGTGCTGGACCAATTCCTTCGACCGGTGCTGGTTCGGCGCAGCGCACACCTGCCACTTCTGCTGGTTTTCGTCGGTGTCATTGGCGGGCTGGTCGCATTCGGCCCGCTTGGCATCTTTGTTGGCCCCGTGGTTCTTGCGGTGGCCTACACGCTTCTAATGACGTGGCTGCAACAAGACCCCTTAGCCGCAACGCCGTGATCGCAAGATCAGGCGCTGCATCGAATAACTATACGACTTGCGCTTCCTTCAGTAACGTCAGCAGCTCGCCCGATTCGAACATTTCTCCCATGATGTCCGAGCCGCCGACGAACTGTCCGTTGACGTAAAGCTGCGGCACGGTCGGCCAGCTGGAAAAATCCTTCACGCCCTGGCGCACGTCATCGTCGTCAAGCACGTTGACGGTTACGAGGTTCTTCACGCCGGATTGCTTGAGCAGTGCGATTGCGCGACCCGAAAATCCGCATTGAGGAAACTGCGAAGTGCCCTTCATAAAGAGCACCACTGGATTGTCGGAAACCGTTTTCTTGACGAAATCTTGAGCGTTCATGGCTGCCTCGGAGAGAATTTTCTCAGTGTAGCGAGTGATGGGTCGGCGTCAAACAGCGGGGCGGCGGGCGCTGGTCACTCTTTCGAGTCCTGCGAGGTCGGTCAGAGTCTGCACATCGTGCCAGCCGGCTTGATAAAAAAAATCGCGCACAGCGCGCCCCTGAGTACTGCCGTGTTCAAGCGCAAGATGGCCTCCCGGCACCAGATGTACCGGCGCGGTTTTGACAACCGCTCGCAGCGCCGCCAGTCCGTCTTCGCCAACCACCAGCGCGAGTTTTGGTTCAAAGCGCAGCGCGGCGAGACATGGGTCGCCGGCGGCCACGTACGGGGGATTGCTGACGATCAGATCGAATCGCTCGTCAGAGACGGTGCAAAACCAGCTGCCGTGGCGCAGCTCGACATCTGCCTGCCATCGATCGACGTTGATCTGCGCAACTTCGATCGCGTCGTTCGACACATCGGTAGCGATCACGCGCCAGCGGTCGCGCTCGAGTGCGAGCGAAATAGCGACACAGCCCGAGCCGGTGCCGAGTTCGAGAACGCTTCCTGGTCCGAGCGGGCCAAGCGTAAGCGCAGACTCGATCAGCAGTTCGGTTTCCGGGCGCGGTATCAGCACAGCGCGCGACACGCCAAACATGCGTCCGTAGAACTCTTTTTCGCCAAGCAAGTAGGCAAGTGGCTCACCGCGTTGGCGGCGTTCAACCAGCGAAGAAAACGCTCGGACGTGGGCAGCCGTGATCCGTTGCTCAGGGCGAGCAATCAACCGCTCGCGTGCGACGCCGAGTTGATGCGCAAGTAATGCGCGTGCTTCAAGCGCAGGCAGCTTGCTGCTAGTTAACAACTCGCCGACACAAGCGAGGTCTTCAGCCTGCATCGCCAAGCGCGGCCAGCAACTCCGCCTGGTGCTCGGCAGCAAGCCGTTCACTGAGCTCGTCCAGATCGCCGTCCATGATGGCCTCGATGCGATACAACGTCAGGTTGATGCGGTGGTCGGTGACCCGGCCCTGTGGAAAATTGTAGGTGCGAATGCGCTCGGAGCGGTCGCCCGAGCCGATCAAGCTTTTTCGCGTCGAGGCTTCCTTGGCCTGTTGGTCGCGCGTCTGCTGATCCTTGATGCGGGCTGCGAGAATCTTCATCGCGCGCTCGCGATTCTTGTGCTGTGAGCGGTCATCCTGGCACTCGACCACGATGTTGGTCGGCAAATGCGTGATGCGCACCGCGCTTTCGGTCTTATTGACGTGCTGGCCGCCCGCGCCTGACGCGCGAAACACGTCGAGGCGAATTTCCGACGGATCGATTTTCACATCGTCGATCTCGTCGGCTTCGGGCAGCACGGCAACCGTGCACGCCGAGGTGTGGATACGCCCTTGCGATTCGGTCGCGGGCACGCGCTGCACTCTGTGCCCGCCCGATTCGAATTTGAGCTTGGAGTAAACACCGGTGCCGACCAGTCGCACGATCGCTTCCTTGTAACCGCCCATATCGGAAGCGCTTTCGGAAATCATCTCAGTGGTCCAGCGATGGCGTTCGGCATAGCGCAGGTACATGCGCAAAATGTCGCCGGCGAATAACGCAGACTCATCGCCTCCGGTGCCGGCGCGCACTTCCAGAAAGATATTTCGATCGTCGTTCGGATCGGTCGGCAGCAGCAAACGCTGCAACTGGTCTTCCAGCGCCGTGATGCGCGCCTTCGACGCATCGATTTCTTCCTCAGCCAGCGCCTTCATATCGGGCTCGGAAAGCATCTGCTGCGCACCGTGAAGATCGCCTTCAGCGCGGGTGTAATCGTGAAAGCGTGCAACCACGGGTTCGATCTCCGCGCGTTCCTGCCCCAGGCCGCGATAGCGGTTCATGTCGCGCGTGGCTGTCTCGCTCGAAAGTTGCAAATCGATTTCTTCGAGCCGCTTCGATAGCTGCTCGAGCTTGGTACGCAGCGAGGGTTTCATAAAATAAGTCGTTGTGTGTCCGCGCCGCCGGCGCGCACACACGTTCCAATCCGCTAATTGTCTGAGTAAAAACGAGCTAACAGCGCCTGCAGGCGCGCATGCTCGGCGTCATCACCGGCAGCACGCAGTGCGCTCATCGGGTCGTGCAGGAATTTGTTGGTCAACGCGTGCGACAGTTGGTCGATTACGCGCTCGGGCGGCTCGCCCTTGGCGAGCAGCTTCAAGGCACGCTGCAGCTCGCGTGCACGCATCGCGTCGGCGCGGCTGTGCAAATCCTGAATCGTTGGCACCGCGCGGCGCACCCGGATCCACTCCTCGAAATCGCGCACGCGCGACTCGATGATCGCTTCCGCTTGTGCGACGGCGGCCTGCCGGGTGTCGTTGCCGCTGGCGACCACCTTTCCGAGGTCGTCGACGGTGTGCACGTAGACGTCGTCGAGTCGCGCGACCTCGGGCTCGACGTCCCGCGGCACTGCCATGTCGACAATGAACATCGGTTTGTGGCGGCGGGTGCGAATTGCGCGCTCGACCATTCCCAGCCCGATAATCGGCAGCAGGCTTGCAGTGCATGACACGACAATGTCGAATTTTGCGATGCCGTCGGGCAGGTCGCCCAGCTTCATCGATTGCCCATGCAGCCGCGCCGCCAGGGCATCGGCTCGCTCGAGTGTGCGATTGGCAACGGTGATCGACTTCGGGCGCTGCGCAGCAAAGTGCGTTGCGGTTAATTCGATCATCTCGCCCGCGCCTACGAACAACACGTGGCTTCCATCGAGGTCGCCGAAAATCTTGCGCGCTACGCGCACCGCAGCGGCCGCCATCGATACCGACTGCGTGCCGATCTCGGTCGTGGAGCGAACTTCCTTGGCGACCGCAAACGTTCTCTGGAACAGATGGTTCAGCATCAGGCCGAGGCCGCCGGCATTGCGGGCAAGCTTCTCGGCCTCCTTCATTTGTCCGAGGATCTGCGGCTCCCCCAGGACCATCGAGTCCAATCCGCTGGCAACTCGAAATGCGTGGCGAACGGCACTGACGTGCGGCAATACATACGAGTGTCGCTGCAGCTCGATGAGATCGAGCCGCCTTTCGCTGGCGACGAATTCGCGCAGTGCATGCTGTGCAACGTCAGGCTCTTCGACGGCGCAATACAGTTCGGTTCGGTTGCACGTTGAGACAATCGCGGCCTCGCTGACGCGACCGCCGGCCGGATCGCGCAGACGCTCGCGCAAGCGACCAATCGTGGCACCGACTTCGTCCGCCAGAAAAGCGACGCGCTCGCGCACCGCAAGCGGTGCGGTCGTGTGATTAAGCCCGAGGGTAAGGAGCTGCATCGACGATTGCGTTTTGGCCGCTATCGCGCGCCTGGATCCTTGATTGGACGGGCCAAATTATAGGGGTGTGATGGGGTGCGAGTTCGAGTAAAAACGACGGTCTACCGGGGTGGTGCGGGGCTAATCGGATTACCATGCCGCGGCGCCCGACCTCAAGCGAGCTTTCAATGCGTTCCTCCGCGGTTGCCGTACCTCCTGTTCGACCAAGACGTCGATCGAAAAGCGCAGCAGCGAGCACGACGCCGGTGCTGGTGCCGACGACACAGCGTGACATCGGGCAAATCGCCGCTGAATGCCGCAAGCTGGTCACGCGCCGTGCGCTGGTTTCGGCCGGTGCGTCGGTGGTGCCGTTGCCGGGTATCGACGTTGCGGTCGACATCGCCGTGCTGATCCGAATGCTCGAGCAGGTGAATCAGCGCTTCGGCCTGAGCCCGCAGCAGATCGAGCAATTGGCGCCGCAGCGCAGGCTGTTCGCCTACAAGGCGGCGATGGGGGTCGGTAGCGCGCTGATCGGCCGCATCGTGACGCGCGAAGTGGTGATCAAGCTGCTCAAGACGGTTGGCGTGCGCTTGAGCGTCAAGCAGGCGGCCAAGTACGTTCCGTTCGCCGGCCAGGCGGTTGCCGCATCGTTGTCATTCGCTGCACTGAAATCGCTCGGTAATCGGCACATCGAGGACTGTGTGCGCGTCGCTGAAACCCTGCTCGATCTACGCGACGATAGTGTCGTCGCGACGTTTTAGATCACTTTATCTCGCACCAGCGCTGCGTTGATCGTGCCAACAAATTGCTCGATCGTTCTTTGCATCGAACCGGTCGGCACAGTGGTAGATGAGCCCGACCAGAGCAGCGTGTAGTCCTTCACTTCGAATAAGCGCGTATCGACCAAAACGTTCTGCACGGTGTA
>JACCZX010000301.1 GCA_013695705.1 Burkholderiaceae bacterium
GCTGGGAAGAAATCGCCGCAGTGTTGGCAGCGGCCGCGGCAGCCATCAACGCGTTTGGCGCTCCACTTGCATCCACCCCCTCGAACGCCTGCGGCCACCGCTCGTACACATCCCACGCGAGCTGGAAAGCTCTTTGTGCGTTGTCATCCCATCCGATATTGGTGAGCACGACACCGAGGTTGACCACCGTCGAAACCTCGGCGACCGGGTCTTCCATCTCGCGTGCTATTTCGACCGCTTCTTGCAGACTGCCGAGTGCTGCGGGCGCGTTGATGATGTCGCCCGTGAAATATCCATGCAGCGAAAGCGCTCGCCGCAGCAGTCGGCGGTCAGGAAGGTCCCGGCAAATGTCGATCGCACGCTCGAGCAAGGGCCCCATCTTTTGCGCGCGCCCCAATGCATTGAACCCCGCGACCACAGCGAACACTGCCGCGACGTATACATCGGTACGGGCCGAATCGGCCGACCTGAGCTCGCGCTGCATGGCATCGAGCTCGATCAGCATGTCCCCGGCGGCGCGGCCTGACGCGTTGGCCGTCAGCGCCGACGCGCGTACCTGTATGGCCCGGAACCTGGCGGAATTGTCTTGCATTGGGCGAGACTACGGGTCAGCGGGCGCGGCAAATTGTTAAATACGAGCTAGGAAGCCGAGAAGTCCAGGACCGGCTGTTTGAAGCATCGAATTGGCGATAAAAAGCCAAGCGATTCTTTCACTGAGTCCGTACGTAGGGATCCTTAACAGCAAACAGACGCATGATGGTCGCCCTGTCATCAGGCGCGACTCCCCTGCTATGAAAAGAGCCGCACCCCTGTGCGCTCAGGAATGTTCTTCCGACGCCGAAATCACCTAGAAATTTGGCACCGCTGTAAAAATTGGCGCGCAACAACGCGACGGGCGTTCCTGCGAACGGAGTCGAGAACCCATCACGTTGCGACATGGCAAATTCATTGATGGCATCAAGTGTCGGCTTATCCGTCACCGTTCTGAGCTCCCGGTTCAGATTGTCGGTGATGACTATCCGATCAGCGCGTGCGAACCGCTCGAAACCCATTGAGGGGCAAGCGGAGTTAGTGGCGCAGCCGACAAGCCCAGTTGCGGCGACGGTAAAGACGATCGAAACCGGGATGACTCGCTGTTTCAACGAAGCCTTCATTCTTCATTCCTTGCGGACTCGCTTCGTTATAAAGGTTCGCGCGCGGAAGAACACCACGGTGAGCCGTTGTAGCGGTACTCGATACCGCGCGTTCCGTTTGGCGGCAATTCCCGCACCGAGCTCTGCAGAGCCGTTAACTCGCAAGCTGCTTGCGGAATGAGGTTCTCATATCTTCCGGCATGCCGAGGATGCCCGCATCGATCATCGCAAGATATGCGCGGCGTCCCTCGGGCGGGTGATCTTTCATCTCGGCGACCGTCGCCTGCACGTACTCCACGCGATCTTCCGCGGACGCCAGCGGCATTCCCGTGTAATCGTTTGATTGCGCTTTTTTCTCAGCGCGTCGAGCACAATCCAAACGTCATTACTCACCGGCAATGAACGCTCCGCATGGCGCTTCGATTCTGTTCGTACCGCCCTATGCCGGCTGAGGATTGGTCCCGCTGACAGGCTAAAGGATTGGAGCGCGCTGGAGTGCGCGCTGGCCAACGATTACTTCATCGCAAAGCAGTAAACAACGCGTCACCGCCAGTACCGCGCAAATTCTCTTGACTGCAACCGCGCGAAGGATGCGACGAGTTCCACGACGTGGCCCATGCGTGCTCGATCGGCCCGGCGCGGTCATGATGGCCGACGATTGCCGAGCCATCGGTGCCGCTCTTGGTCCAGTTGCCGCACGTCATATCAGAGAAAGTCCCTGGAAACGCAGTGCCGTCGGGCCGCGAGCCGGTCAGTATGTCGTGCTTGTTCGGCATCATTGTGCGGTCATTAACCGGCTGGCCCTTTTCGTCGAGCGCCGTTTCTTTTGTCACGTTGTTGCTGGCCGAATGCAGGTCTTCAACACTTCTGGCGATCATCACGCCCTTGACGTTATGCCACGGGCCGCTGCCGATGCGATCGCGCGCATGCACCACCTTCGGGTCATTCAATGCGGTTCCCTGCGTGCTCAGATAAGCGCGCCACGTACGGCCGCCCGCGCCCGCTGCGTTCGCGAGTGACTGACAATGCTGATCGGCGCCGTCGACCCCACCGAGGTCTGCGCCTTTGCCCACCCCGGCGCTCGTAACGAAGAACGTCATCTCTTTGCCTACGCTGGGCTCCGGCGACTGCGCGGTCGATCAACTGGCGAGCGCGAACGCGTTTGCAAGCATCCATAGTGATTTCACTGCACCTTTCATCGCTGCCTCCTGTGAACTCATGTGATCTATACGACCCGCTTCGGAGAAGCGAGGTCGCCGACCTGCGGCTCACACGTTCTCGAAGTCGGACAGAATGTACGTGAGACTCATCAATAGCGCCGACGTGCTGGTGCTCTTTCGCTCTGCTGTCGCAGCCTTGATCACGCCGCACGCGAGGCGCCCACCCGCATTGCCGGTGGGATCCGTCTTCAAGTCAACCGCCCGCCCCTATCATTGCCCGATGTCCTCGACCTCACCCTCACACGTTCCAGCGTCCGTACGTGGCGGCGCGTTGCTGCAGTGGTTCACTGGCTGGTGGCAGATAGTTCATCTGGGCGCGCTGATCCTGGTGTTGGCACTGTCGCCTTCGACCTACGAGCGCGCAACGCGCGCTACGTTGGCGCGCGAGGTGTATCAGGCCAGTGCACCGATCCTGTTGTGGTTCCTGGTGCTGTCGTCGCTGATCAGCTTGGTAATCATCCGCATCGTGGTCGTGACGGCGTTGAGCTACGGCCTGTCGCGCTATTCACTGCAGATGGTCGTGCGCGTGCTGGTGCTCGAGCTGATCCCGCTGACCACGGCGTTGTTCGTCGCGCTGCGCGTAGCGATTCCGAATGCGGCCGAAATCGCCGCGCTGCGCGTCAGCGGCGAATTCGACGCATTGACAAAGCAGGGCATTGACCCGCTGCGACAAGAGGTGTTGCCGCGCATGATGGCCGGCATGTTCTCGGTACTGATGCTGGCCGCAGTGAGTTGCGTCGTCACGCTGGTGCTTGCTTATCTGACGGTGCACGGCTTCACGACCGCCGCGCTGGGCAGCTACACGCGCGCCGTTGGCCACGTGTTTGCGCCCGTCGTGATCCTGATCCTCACGCTGAAGACGTTCTTGTTCAGCCTGGCCG
>JACCZX010000305.1 GCA_013695705.1 Burkholderiaceae bacterium
GCTGGCGCTGGAATACGGCGCGCCACTACACCAGCGAGCTACCACTTCACATGCCAGGGAAAGCGTGCGCTCTGGTACATGCGGCTGCGGCTGGTTGTTGGATTTCAGCGTGCGCACGTCCTTGCGGTGAACGCCGCACACGATGCTGATTGCAGAGTCACTGATGCGCTTGCCCGAGGCCTCCAGCTCAGCGTTGGCAGCATGCAAAAACGCAGGTTTTAGCGCAGCGATCAACTGCGGATAGGTGACGCTATTGGCGATCAGCACTCGCACCAAGGGCGCAAGCATCGCGATCGAGTGTTCGAGCACGACATCGGAACGATTTGCGCCGGGCGTTTCGGAGAAACTCATGCAATTAAAAAAAGCCGTGTTGGGTGTTGCCAGCGGTCGACTCCTTAGAATGCTTGGTCTCACGGCGCGTTAATCGCGCAAAATACCCTCTAACGATGTCGTTTTCGCCCGAACCCGAATTTGTGCACGGCTCAGTGAGTCGAACTGCCGTGCTACTTGTCAATCTCGGCACTCCGGACCGGCCGGACGCCGGCGCAGTGCGCCGATTTCTGCGCGAGTTTCTAAGCGATCCGCGAGTCGTCGAGATTCCCCGCCTCATCTGGTGGCCGATCCTGTACGGCCTCGTGCTGACTCTCCGCCCGCGCAGGACAGCGGCAAAATACGCGGCGGTCTGGACCGAAAAGGGCTCACCGTTGATGGTCTACAGCGGTCAGCAAGCCTTGCTGTTGCGTGGCTACCTAGGGGCACGCGGGATCGACGTCGATGTGGCTCTGGCGATGCGCTACGGCAAGCCTTCGATTGCTGATGTGCTGGGCAAGTTGCGAGAAAGGAACGTGGAGCGACTGCTGGTGCTGCCGCTGTATCCGCAGTATTCAGGCACCACCACGGCGTCCGTGTTCGATGCGATTGCCCAACAACTGCAGGTGTTGCGCAATGTGCCCGAGGTGCGTTGCGTGAAGCACTTTCACGATCATCCGTCCTACGTTGAGGCGCTGAAGTTATCTGTGCTCGCGCACTGGAGCAAAGTTGGCCGGCTTGCTGCGGGCGACAAGCTCGTAATCAGTTTTCACGGCGTGCCGCGGAGAACGCTGATGCTGGGTGATCCGTATCACTGCGAGTGCCAGAAGACCGGACGGCTGCTGGCTGAAGCGCTCGGTCTCGATCAGAGCGAGTACCTGGTGACGTTTCAATCGCGTTTTGGCCGTGCCGAGTGGTTGCAGCCGTACACCGCGCCGTCGCTGCACAAAATGGCTGTCGAGGGCGTCAGGCGCGTCGACGTTATCTGCCCCGGCTTTGTCGCCGATTGCCTGGAGACGCTGGAAGAAATTGCGATCGAGGCGAAACAAGAATTTTTTGCGGCTGGTGGCAAGGAGTTTCATTACATTGCCTGCTTGAATGACGCGCCGACATTCATCAAAGCGCTCGCTGATCTTGCCGAGCAGCACCTGCAAGGATGGCCCATTTTGCGTGCCAATACTTCAACACGCGAGCACCAGGCGGAACAAAGCCGCGAACGTGCGCGGCTTTTAGGTGCCCCTAAGTAGCCCAGACTTACGACGCCGCCGACCGCCGCGTTAGCGAAGTACCGTTTATTCGCACGATGTCGCCGACGTGAAGGTTCGACGCGGGTTGCTCGATCTTGCGCAACGAACCGTCGAGCATCTGGATTTCCACCACGTACGGCGCTGTGACGTTGGCAGCGCGGCGCACTGCCACAACCGTTCCGCATTCCGCGCAGGCAACGACCACCGTCTGCTCACGCGGCGGCGTTGGGCGCGCGTGTGAGTTGATCAGAAAGATCATTCCCATGGCCGCCAGGCCAATCACGACGAGCGGCGTTTGGGCGCTGAAGGTATCGCGCGCAGGCATGTGAACTGGCGCGGCTTTTCTGGGCGCGGTTGCAGAAGGCGGGTGCGAATCCATGCAGCTTTGTAACGGTTGGGAGCGTTTGACGCATAGATCATCCGATCCCATGTTCCGGCGAAGACGGTTGGTCTACAGCGTAAGGAACTAAATGTGTGGCCTGCAACTTGAAAAGGCGACAGCAGTCCCAACATCCTTCAAGTCGTTGAAAAAAAACAGATTTCGGAGGGACGATGCACGATCCGGACACCACGCCGGCGAGTGATGCTTCCAGCGCGGCAGCCGAAAACGGGCAAATGCATGAAGCCGTTGAAGGCGATGCCCAACATGAGCTGCAGCAGGCTAACGCGCGCGTCGATGATTATCGCGATCAATTTCTACGCGCCAAGGCCGAAGGCGAGAATATTCGTCGCCGCGCGCAGGAAGACGTAGCCAAAGCCTACAAGTTCGCGATCGAATCGTTTGCCGAAGGGCTGGTGCCGGTTGTCGATTCGCTTGAAAAAGCTCTGCAGCTGAAAGAGGCGCCCGCGGCAGCGATGCAGGAAGGCATCGAGCTGACGTTGCGCCAGCTCAAGGCCGCGTTTGCGAAGGGAAATCTGAAAGAGATCGAACCAGCGGCGGGCGAAAAATTCGACCCCCATTTTCATCAGGCGATTGCAACGGTGCCGGCTGAAGGAGTGGCGCCGAATCATGTAGTCGCCTTATTGCAGAAGGGCTGGTTGATCGCCGATCGCGTATTGCGGCCCGCACTGGTAACCGTAGCGCAGGCTTGAAGTTCAACACAATCACCCTACATCCGAATCGTTAGTTAGCGAGGAAGCAAGAAATGGCAAAGATCATCGGCATTGACCTGGGCACGACCAACTCATGCGTCGCCATTCTGGAAGGCGACCAGGTGCGCGTGATCGAGAACCAGGAAGGCGGGCGCACGACGCCGTCGATCGTCGCGTATCAGGAGGATGGCGAAATTCTGGTGGGTGCGTCGGCCAAGCGGCAGGCGGTCACCAATCCGAGGAACACGCTGTATGCGGTTAAGCGGCTGATCGGCCGCCGCTTCGAAGAAAAAGAAGTGCAGAAAGACATCAAGCTGATGCCGTATTCGATTGTCAAGGCGCCCAATGGCGATGCCTGGGTCGAAGTGCGCGGCAAGCAGATCGCGCCGCCGCAAGTCAGCGCCGAAGTGCTGCGCAAGATGAAGAAAACCGCCGAGGACTATCTTGGCGAACCGGTGACCGAAGCAGTGATTACGGTTCCGGCCTACTTCAACGATTCGCAAAGGCAGGCAACCAAGGACGCGGGCCGCATCGCGGGCCTCGACGTCAAGCGCATTATTAACGAGCCGACAGCGGCCGCGCTGGCGTTCGGACTCGACAAGACCCACAAGGGCGACCGCAAGATTGCAGTGTATGACCTGGGTGGCGGCACGTTCGACGTTTCGATCATCGAGATTGCCGACGTCGATGGTGAAAAGCAGTTTGAAGTGTTGTCGACCAACGGCGACACGTTTCTCGGCGGTGAAGACTTTGACCAGCGCATCATCGATTACATCATTGGCGAGTTCAAGAAAGAGCAGGGCGTCGACCTCGGCAAGGACGTGCTCGCTTTGCAGCGTCTGAAAGACGCGGCCGAGAAAGCGAAGATCGAGCTGTCGTCGAGCCAGCAGACCGACATCAATCTGCCGTACGTCACTGCCGATGCGTCGGGTCCGAAGCATTTGAACATCAAGCTGACGCGCGCGAAACTCGAGTCGCTGGTTGAAGACTTGATTGAAAAAACAATCGAGCCGTGCCGTATCGCAATCAAGGATGCGGGTGTGAAGACGACCGAGATCAACGACGTGATTCTGGTCGGCGGCATGACGCGCATGCCGAAGGTGCAGGAAAAAGTCCAGGAGTTCTTCGGCAAGGAGCCGCGCAAGGACGTCAATCCCGACGAGGCGGTTGCGGTCGGCGCTGCGATTCAGGGTCAGGTGCTGTCAGGCGAGCGCAAGGACGTGCTGTTGCTCGACGTCACTCCGCTCTCGCTCGGCATCGAAACGCTGGGCGGCGTGATGACCAAGATGATCCAGAAGAACACGACGATTCCGACCAAGTTTCAGCAGACGTTCTCCACTGCCGATGACAACCAGCCGGCCGTGACCATCAAGGTGTTTCAGGGCGAGCGTGAAATGGCGGGCGGCAACAAGCTGCTCGGCGAATTCAACCTTGAAGGCATTGCTCCTGCGCCGCGCGGTTTGCCGCAGATCGAAGTCGGTTTTGACATCGACGCCAACGGCATCCTGCACGTCGGCGCGAAAGACAAGGCGACCGGCAAGGAAAACAAAATCACGATCAAGGCCAACTCGGGTTTGACCGAGTCTGAAATCCAGGCGATGGTCAAAGATGCCGAGTTGAACAAGGCCGAGGATCACAAGCGCTTTGAGCTCGCGCAGGCGCGCAACGCGGCTGATTCGAGCGTGCATCAGATCCGCAAATCACTGACTGAGCATGGCGACAAGCTCGAAGCAAGCGAAAAAGAGTCGATCGAAGCTGCAATCAAGGACGTCGACGAAGCCCTGAAAACTGAGGACAAGGATGCAATCGAGGCCAAGACCGCAGCGCTGATGGCCGTATCGCAAAAGCTCGGCGAAAAGATGTATGCCGATGCGCAGCAGACTGCCGGTGCCGGTACGGCTGCGCAGCAGGAAGCAGAAACAGCAGAAGCTACTGCGAAGAACGATGACGTCGTCGATGCAGATTTCAAAGAGGTTAAACGCGGATAGGTTTTACTTCCGTTTAACTCGCCGAGTCGAGTGGTCGACGATAGTTGCCGCTCAACTCGGCGTTTTCGTTGGTAGAGGTTGAGGGGAATGGCAAAGCGCGATTACTACGAAACTCTTGGCGTCGGAAAAGACGCATCGGACGAGGACCTCAAGAAGGCTTATCGCAAGCTTGCGATGAAGCATCACCCTGATCGCAATCAAAGCAAGGGAGATGAGAAATCTGCCAAGGCTTCCGAAGATAAATTCAAGGAGGCCAAGGAAGCGTACGAAATGTTGTCCGATCCGCAGAAGAAGGCGGCGTACGACCGTTTCGGTCATGCAGGCGTCGATCCGAACCTGGGCGGTGGCTTCGGCCGCGGTGCTGCCGGGCAGGAAGGCTTCGGTGGTTTCGCCGACGCGTTCGGCGATATTTTCGGCGATATTTTCGGCGCTGGCGCGGCAGGGCGCGCGGGGGGTCGTAGCGCGGTCTATCGCGGCGCCGACTTGCGCTACAGCATGGAGCTCACGCTCGAGCAGGCGGCCAACGGTTACGCGACCGAGATCCGCGTGCCGAGCTGGGAACCGTGCGACGTTTGCAAGGGCGCGGGCGCGAAACCCGGCACCAGCAGCAAGACGTGCGGCACGTGCAGCGGCTCGGGCAATGTACGCATGTCGCAAGGTTTCTTTTCGATTCAGCAAACCTGCCCGACGTGTCGCGGCTCGGGCAAGGTCATTCCCGAACCGTGCACAAATTGCCAGGGCGCGGGCCGCATCAAGCAGAACAAGGTGCTCGAAGTCAGCATCCCGGCCGGCATCGACGAGGGTCAACGCATCCGCTTGAGCGGCAAAGGCGAACCCGGCATGAACGGCGGCCCACCGGGCGACTTGTATGTTGAAATTCATATTAAGGCCCACGAGGTATTCCAACGCGATGGTGACGACCTGCACTGCGAAGTGCCGATCTGTTTTCCCGATGCAACGCTGGGCGGCGAAATCGAAGTACCAACGTTGGGTGGCAAGGCGAGCATCAACGTCACCGAAGGAACGCAAACCGGCAAGACATTTCGGCTGCGTGGCAAAGGTGTTAAAGGCGTGCGCGCGAGCTATCCGGGCGACCTGTACTGCCACATCGTGGTTGAAACACCGGTGCGCTTGACCGATAAACAGAAGAAACTGCTGCGTGAGTTCGATGCTTCGCTGAGCGAAGGCGGGGAAAAGCATTCGCCGCGCTCGAAGAGCTTCGTCGACAAGATGAAGGGTTTTTTTACCGCCGAATGAACGCGCAAGCGTTTGTGAAGGTTGTTTGCGTGCTGGCGATCGTCGCCGCCGCACCGTTAGCCAGCTCTGCCAGCAGGTCGACTCCCGATCTTGCCTGCGCTATCGAACAACTAAAGAAAAGCGAAGTGCAGGGCCTGAAGATGTATTCCCCTGACCGCAGCAGATTCTTGGTGAACAAAGAAGACGATAAGGGTGTTCATCAAATCTACATCGGCAAAGACGGCAGCTCAGAGCTCACCTGCATCACGTGCGTGTTGCCGCGCCCAACTTTTGGCCAGCAGCGGCGCTGCTGCCACAGTTGAATCTTGCGACGAGCGTCGTGGCGGGCTACAGCAACGATTCGCCGCGGCCCTACGCCGTGCGCGCCATCACGAGCACTACGCGCATGATTGGCGCCCTGCAATCCCCACCCTAGGGGTGTCGCCGCGCCGAGTTTCTTTCTTAAGCAACCAGCTCGATAAAGCTCCTGCACTAACAGCCGCCGCCGGAGGCTCGACTACAAGATCATCTTGGCGCCGGCGATCAACAGAACTGCAGCGAGCGCCTGCCGCATCGCGCGATGGTCCAGGCGGCGCGCACCGTACGTGGCACCGATCAGGCCGCCGACGATCACAGCAGCGACCCAGTATGGAAGCACATCAGGCAGAGTCGGCTGACGTCCGAGCAGTCCCATTAGCCCCGAGATTGAGTTGACCAATACAAAAGCCGCCGTCGGTGCTGCGCTGTCACGCACGCTGGCCCATCCAGTCAAGACCAGCAACGGGCTCAGAAAAATTCCGCCGCCGACACCAGTCAGGCCCGACAACAGCCCAATGCCCGCGCCGATGAACAGCGCAAGCGCGACCGGGGGCGGCCCCTTGATGATGCGAGTGCCCTTATTGGTGAGGCGCGTCTCGAAAAAGAGCCGAACCGCCGAGAACAGCAGCACGCAACCGACCAGTGCACCGAACCAAAGGATCGGAAGCTGAATCCGGCCGCCGATAAAGGCCATCGGAACGGCGGTGACAGCGAACGGCCAGAACAGCCGCCAACGAAACCCGCCGGCGCGAGAAAATTTGTAGAGGGAAATCGACGCCACCGCGATGTTCATCACCAGCGCAGTGGGCCGCATGATGGCCGGCGTAACACCGAGCAGACCCATCGCCGCCAGATATCCCGATGCGCCGCCGTGTCCGACCGATGAATAGAGAATCGACGCTGCGAAGAAAAGCGCGCCGAGTACCAGCGCTTCCTGCTGGCCGACCACGTGCAGTCTCAGCGAATGAAATAACCGGTGGGCCGCCAGGCGCCGTCTTCGAAACTGAGAGTGATCAACTCTTCGGCATTTTCCTTCTTCTCGAAGTTGGTGCGGTAGCGCACCGTGACGTATTGACCGTCGGGCGCGCCAGGCAGCGCTGTTCGATACGCCGCGAGCTCGACCTTGCGCGCCTTTGCCGCGCCGAACGGCTCGCGCGTAGTCGGCAGCGTGTCGGTCCATTGCTGGCGCGTAACGCGCTCGCGAAACAACTGCGCGCATTCGTCCCACGCCTTCGCATACTCACCGCGATCAATCAACACGAGCCACTTTTCGCCGGCCGTTTGAGCGGCGATTTCTTTGAACGTGTTCGACGCGTCTGCACCGGGCATCGTCACTGTGCTGGCCGGGGGTGGGCTGGGAGACGGTTTTATTTGTGCGTGCGAGGTGGAAGCAGCGGCGGCCACCAGGAGCAGCGCAGAAACTTTAATCAGGGAATGAGTTGGCATGCGATCGTTAGCTCGGCGTGTAGGCCAGTCGAATATAAATCGGCGCAAACGGCGCCGCTTGAGTGATATCGATCAGCGCCTCGCGTGCAAGTTCCAGCAAAGCCAGAAAATGCACGATCGCCACCGCGGCTCCGCGCTCGGCGTCGAACAGATCGCCGAACTCCGCAAACTTTTTGCCCTGCAGGAGCTTCAGAATCCGGCTCATGTGTTCGCGCACCGACAACTGTTCGCGCGAGATGTGGTGACTTACCGTCAACTGCGCGCGCGCCAAGACGTCGGCCCACGCATGGCGCAAATCGACCACGCTGACGTCCGGAAAAGACCGTTCGAGCGATTGCTCGATCACCACGGCGGCGCACACAAAGTCGCGTCCGGCGCGTGGCAGTTCATCGATCTGTTGCGCAGCCAGCTTGATGCGCTCGTACTCGAGCTGCCGGCGCACCAGCTCGGCGCGTGGATCGTCGACCTCTTCGCCGCTATCTGCCTTGCGGACCGGGAGCAGCATGCGCGACTTGATCTCGATCAGCAGCGCCGCCATCAACAGGTACTCGGCGGCGAGCTCCAGATTGTTGGCCCGAATCTGGTCGATGTACGTCAGATACTGCAGCGTCAGCGGCGCCATCGGAATATCGAGCACGTTGAAGTGCTGCTTGCGAATCAGGTACAGCAGCAGATCGAGCGGCCCTTCGAACGCCTCCAGAAATATTTCGAGTGCGTCGGGCGGAATATATAAATCATCGGGCAGCCGGAACAGCGGCTCGCCGTATAGCCGCGCCAGCGCAACGT
>JACCZX010000315.1 GCA_013695705.1 Burkholderiaceae bacterium
CTTTGTTCACAGGTTCGAGCGCGCAAGTGAATTGATTGTTTGACTGACAGCAGCACGTCAAGGAGACGTAATGAATGCACCGATGAGTCGGCGCAGTTTTTTTCGAATTTGCGCGACTGGCCTTGGAACATCCTCGGTAGTCGGGCTCGGCTTCTCGCCGCAGCTTGCGTTGGCCGAAGTGCGAACGTTCAAACTCGCACAAACGACGGAGACGCGCGGCACGTGCCCCTATTGTTCAGTGAGTTGTGGCGTCATCATGTACACGACCGGCGACAAGTCGAAGAACATCAAGTCGCGCATCATGCACGTTGAGGGCGATCCTGATCATCCGGTGAATCGCGGCACGCTGTGTCCGAAAGGCGCTGCGCTGCTCGACATGGTGCACTCGCCGAATCGTCTGCAGTACCCGGTGGTGCGCGAGCCCGGCGGCAACGAGTGGAAGCGCATCACGTGGGACGATGCGTTGACGCGAGTCGCGACGCACATGAAGATCGATCGCGACGCCAACTTTGTCGAGACCAACGACAAGGGCGTCACGGTCAACCGCTGGAACACGACCGGCTTTTTGATTTCAAGCGCAATCTCGAACGAGCCGGGTTACCTCGCAGTGAAAATGGCACGCGCGCTGGGGATGGTCGCGCTCGATACCCAAGCAAGGGTTTGACACGCGCCAACGGTGTCCAGTCTGGGCCCGACATTTGGCAGAGGTGCGATGACCAACCACTGGGTGGACATCAAGAACACTGACCTCGCAATCATTATGGGCGGCAACGCCGCCGAAGCACACCCGTGCGGCTTCAAATGGGTGACCGAAGCCCTCGAGCACCGCAAGGCGAAGCTGATCGTGGTCGATCCGCGCTTCACGCGCTCGGCGGCGATCGCCGATGTGTACGCGCCGATCAGAACCGGCACCGACATCGCGTTCCTGGGCGGCGTGATCAACTACATGTTGGCGAACAACAAGATTCACCAGGAGTATGTGAAGGCGTACACGAACGCTCCGTTCCTGATCAAGGACGAGTTCGCGTTTAACGACGGATACTTCAGCGGTTACGACGCCGCCAAGCGCACGTACGAGAAATCGAGCTGGGGCTACCAGATCGGCGCCGACGGTTACGCGATGATCGACGAGACGCTCGAGAATCCCCGCTGCGTGTACCAGCTGATGAAGACGCATTTTTCGCGCTACACCCCCGAGGTGGTCAACAACATCTGCGGCACGCCGAAGGACAAGTTCCAGCAGGTGTGCGAGCTGATCGGCTCGACCGCGACTCCAGACCGCGTAATGACAATCCTGTACGCGCTCGGCTGGACGCAGCACTCGGTCGGTTCGCAGAACATCCGCACGATGGCGATGATCCAGCTGTTGCTGGGCAACATGGGCCGAGCCGGCGGCGGCGTCAACGCGCTGCGCGGACATGCCAACGTGCAGGGCATCACCGACATGTGCGCGTACTCCGAAGTGCTGCCGGGCTATCTGTCGGCGCCGACCGACGCCGACGACACGCGCGAGAAGTACAACGCCGCGCGCACGCCGAAGGCGCTGCGTCCGAATCAGATGAACTTCGCGCAGAACTTTGCAAAATGGCACGTCAGTCTGCAGAAGGCATGGTTCGGCGACCACGCGACGAAGGAGAACGACTTCGCGTATGACCTGACGCCGAAGCGCGACGGCGCGTACGACGTACTCGCCATTTTCGAGCGGATGTATCAGGGCCGTGTGAACGGCTTCATCACGCAGGGCATGAATCCGCTGGCGGCGTTGCCTAACAAGAATAAGCTCAGTGCAGCGCTGCAGAAGCTCAAGTATCTGGTCATCATCGATCCGCTGCGTACCGAAACCGGAGAGTTCTGGAAAAACTACGGCGATTCGAACAACGTCAAGCCGGAGGACATCAAGACCGAAGTGATCATGTTGCCTGCCAACTGCATCGTCGAAGAGGCCGGTTCGTTCACCAGCTCGGGCCGGGTGGCGCAGTGGCACTGGGCCGCGGCCGAGCCGCCGGGCGAAGCCAAGATCGATCGCGAAATTATCGGCAGCCTGTTCGTGAAGCTGCGCGAGATGTACGCGAAAGACGGCGGCAAGAACCCCGAGCCGATCATGAAGACCACTTGGAACTACGCCAACCCCAATCTGCCGAGCGCCGAGGAGTTGCTTCGCGAAATCAGCGGCCGCGCTTTAACCGATGTAGTTGATCCGAAAGACAAGACCAAGACTCTGGCCAGGGCGGGTGAGCAACTGGCTGGCTTTGGTTTGCTGCAGGACGACGGCTCGACCGCGTGCGGCAACTGGCTGTATTGCGGCTCGTGGTCGCAGGCCGGCAATCTGACGGCGCGACGCGATTCGAATGATCCGGGCAACCTCGGCAATAACTTGACGTGGGGTTATTCGTGGCCCGCCAATCGGCGCGTTCTTTACAACCGCGCCGGGGCCGACCCAAGCGGCAAGCCGTGGGATCCCAAGCGCGGAGGTATTCGCTGGGACGGCACGCGCTGGGCCGGCATCGACGTGCCCGACATGGCGCCAACCCTGGGTCCGGATAGCGGCGCAGGGCCGTTCATCATGACAAATGAAGGCGTAGCGCGACTGTTTGCGCCTGCGCTGAATGAAGGGCCATTTCCTGAGCACTACGAACCGTTCGAGACACCGATCGGCACCAATCCGCTGCATCCGAAGGTGGTCAGTAACCCGGTCGCGCGGATTTTCAAAGGCGACGTCGAATCGTTCGGCAAATCCGATGAGTTTCCTTATGCAGCCACGACGTACCGGCTAACCGAGCATATGCACTTCTGGACCAAGAACGTCGAGTCCAATGCGATCGTTCAGCCGGCGCAGTTTGTCGAGATCGGGCCGAAGCTGGCGCAGGCAAAGGGCATTCTCAACGGTGATTGGGTCAAGGTGCGCAGTAACCGCGGCGAAATAAGGGCCCAGGCGGTGGTCAGCCGGCGCATCGCCGATCTGACTTGCAACGGCAAGGAGGTGTACACGGTCGGGGTTCCGATCCACTGGGGCTTTGTCGGGGTCGCGAAGAGCGGCTTTCTGGCAAACACCTTGACGCCGTACGTGGCCGACGCCAATTCGCAGACGCCGGAGTTCAAGTCGTTTCTTGTCAACATCGTGAAAGCGTAGGAGCAACCATGCCATCTATGCAATCACTCGACGTTCAAATGCGCTCGGCCACAACGACTGCCACGCCGCAGGTTCGCATTGCGGGCGAGCCGGTCGCCAAGCTGATCGATATTTCCAAGTGCATCGGCTGCAAGGCGTGTCAAGTTGCATGCATGCAGTGGAACGACCTGCGCGACGACATCGGCACTACCGTCGGCGTCTACGACAACCCGATCGATCTGACGGATCAATCGTGGACCGTGATGCGGTTTGCCGAAGTCACGGCCCCCGATGGCCCGATGGCTGGGCAACTCGAGTGGCTGATCCGCAAGGACGGCTGCATGCACTGCGAGGATCCGGGCTGCCTGAAAGCCTGCCCGGCGCCCGGTGCGATCGTCAAATACGCCAATGGCATCGTCGACTTTATTTCGGAGAATTGCATCGGCTGCGGCTACTGCATCGCCGGCTGCCCATTTAACATCCCGCGCATCAGCAAGAAGGACAACAAGGCTTACAAGTGCTCGTTGTGCTCCGATC
>JACCZX010000327.1 GCA_013695705.1 Burkholderiaceae bacterium
GTGTTCGTGCCCGACGGCAACAATCCGGAGAAGAACGCGGCGATCCGCGCGTTCGGGGCGACGGTGGAAGAGGGCGGGAAGGATTTCGACGACGCCCGAGGACGCTGCGAACAGCGCGCCAATACGACCGGTGCACGCTACGTGCATTCGGCTGATGAGCCTTTGCTGATCGCCGGCGTCGGCACCTATGCGCTCGAAGTCTTCGAAGACCTGCCCAACGCCGATGTCGTGTTCGTCGCGTTGGGCGGCGGATCCGGCGCCTGCGGATTGATCACCGTCCGCAACGCGCTCGGCGCGCGCGCCAGAATCATCGGCGTCGGCGCCGCGAATGCCGACGGCGTGTATCGATCCTGGAAGGGCCCGGGACGTGTGGTCGGAGAATCCGCGCAGACCTTTGCGGAAGGCATCGCCACGCGCGTCAGCTTCGATTTGCCCTTCAGCATCTACAAGCAATACCTCGACGACTTCGTGCTGCTGACGGAAGAGGAACTGGCCGAGGGCGTGCGGATGGCGCTCAAGACCACCCACAATCTTCCCGAAGGCGCGGGCTCGGCCTCGATTGCGGCGGCCTACAAGCTGCGTCAGACCCTCGCAGAGCAGCGCGTCGTCTGCATCATGTCCGGCGGCAACATCGATGCCGCAAAACTAAAATGGGTGCTGTCAGCCTGATGACCGGTCGGCCTGACTGCCCGATGGCCTGATCATGACCACCATCGACCGCCTGGACGGTTGGAAAGCCGTCGGCGTGATCAGCGAAGAGCAGCACGCGATGCTCACCGCGCTGGTCAGGCGCGAGCGCTTCTCGGTGTTCGTCGAGCTGAGCGCTCTGCTGTATCTCGGCGTGCTGTCGGTCGTCGGCGGCCTGGTCTGGACGTTCCGCGAATACGTCGCCAGCCTCGGCGACGTCGCCATCCTTTCGATCCTCGTGCTGTTGATGGTGCTGGCGTTCGGCTACTGCTTTTTGCGCACCGCGCCGTACTCGAATGACGAGGTCGAAGCGCCGACGCTGGTGTTTGATTACGTCCTGTATTTCGGCTGCCTGGTGTTTTCCGCAACGCTGGCGTTCCTTGAAACCCGCTTCGCCATCTTCCAGGGTTGGGATACGCACCTGCTGATTGCCGGGCTGGTGTTCGGCGCCCTCGCCTATCGCTTCGACAATCGCTTCGTGCTGTCGCTCGCCTTGTCGACACTGGCGGGTTATGTCGGTCTGAAGATGGCGTTCTTCGAGACGCTGCACAACGACCGTGTCCGCTTCGTCGCTCTGCTGTTCGGCTCGTTCCTGATCGGCGTTGGCCTGTTACTGAACCGCCAGTCGATCAAGAAACATTTCCTCGACGTTTATCTCCAACTCGGCGCGAACGCGATCCTGCTCGCAACCATGTCCGGGGTTCTCGAACCGGGCATCGGCTTCGCCTATCTCGCCGGGCTGCTGATCCTGTCGGCGGCGGCGATTGACCTCGGCGTTCGCCACGATCGTTTTGCGTTCGTCGCATACGGCACGCTGTATGGCTATGCCGGCCTCAGCGTGCGGCTGCTCAACGTGGTCGGCACTCCGACCCTCGCGTTGATCTACTTCGTCGTCACCGGCTCCATCGTCGTGATCGCGCTCGTCGTGCTGGCGCGGAGATTCGGGCGTGACGAATGAGCCTGTATTTGCGGGACGATGAGCGGGCGATTCGTGTGCAGCGCCTCGTCAACGACTGGACCAAGTCGAGATTGTTGGTAGCAGAGCAGAGGGATCGCCTCCTGCCTGAATTGCAGGTAAATCTGCGACGCACCAATATTTTCCTGCGCGTGACGTTGTTCGTGTTCGGCTACTTGATCGTCAACGCGCTGACCGGACTGTTCGTCGTCACGTTGAATCTGAGCGAAGGCGCCACGATGTACCTGGCGGCCTTTGCCGCGGCCGCATTCTTCGCAGTGGCGCAGGTCCTGGTGCAGCGTTTTCGGCTGTATCGATTCGGGATCGAGGAAGCGGCAGCAGTGGCCAGCGTGTCCTTCCTGGCCATTGCCGCATCGATGGCTTTTTACCCGACGTTTTCGATGCTGCAGGCGATGATCGCGGCCGCCGCCGGCTCCTTCCTGCTGTTCAGGCGATTCGGGTATGTCTACGCCGGCGTCGCGGCGACACTCTTTGTCGCGTTGATTCCATTCGGCACCGCGCAGGTCGACACCGTCCGCCGATTGGCGGCGATCGCGCTCATGATGACCGTCTTTTTCATCGCGCGCGAGCGGCGTCAGGATCACGACTGGGATTATCCAGGCGACGCCTACGCGGTGATCGAAGCCGTGGCGTGGGCTGTCCTGTATTTCGTCCTCAACCTCAAAGCCTCGCCGTGGCTGTCGTCCCCGGACGAATTGGGGCTGTTCTACTGGGCCACCTATGCGGCGATCTGGATTCTTCCCACTGTTGGCCTGTTCCTCGCCATTCGCGATCGCCACCGCCTGTTGCTGGATCTGAACATCGTCATGGCCCTGGCGACGTTGATGTCGAACAAGGCCTACCTCGGCGCGGAACCGAAGCCCTGGGACCCGATCTTGCTCGGTGTGCTGCTCATCACGATCGCGATTGGGCTGCGGCGTTGGCTGGCGAGTGGTGAGCAAGGGGGCCGGCGCGGCTTCGTGGCGCATCGACTGTTGGCGTCGGAGAAGGAGCGCCTTGCGTTGGCCGGCGCCGCGACGGTCTTCGCGCCGGGCGCGCCTCCGTCGCACGCGCACGAGCCGCCATCGATTGGCGGCGGCGGCAGCTCCGGTGGCGCGGGCGCCTCAGGCAAGTTCTGAAGTGCGTTGAACGGCCGCTCACCCGTGGCGGCGGCGGATTGCCACGATATCGGCGAACATCCGCACGCCGTCGC
>JACCZX010000347.1 GCA_013695705.1 Burkholderiaceae bacterium
CCGTTGAACGTGCGGCTGTAGCGCGACAGCTCGGTCACCGTCAGTCCGGTGTCGTAGTCGCCGAACAATGCGTAGAACTGCGCCTTTTCGATTCGCAGATAAAGCTTGCGTACCGAGGCCGCATCGAACTGTGGATCGGTCGCATCGCCGTACAGCGTGTAGAACTGATTCGGGTCGATAGCCTGCTTCAGCACTTCGTTATTGACTCGATCGGGCCTGCCACGCTCCTTAGCGGTGTCGTACGCAACGGTCAGCAGATACTCGCCCTTGATTAGGCCCTTGGCATAAAACGCGATTCGGTTCTCGTCAAACAGTTGATCGTCCGCATCAGCTGCTTTCAGCGCCTCCATGTTGCCGCTCAACTGTTTGTGTCCCAGTGTGCCTTGCGCAAAACCGACCAGCACCCAGTCGCGATTCGACGGCGTCAGCCACACGCGCAGCTCCTGCCTCTGCCGATCGTTCAAGGTGAACGTCAGAACCACTTCACCGGTCTTCGTAGTCGGCACCAGCTCGATCAACGCAATGCCGTCTTCGCCGATCTCGAAGCGTGGCTTGCCGCCGATGCGGCCTGCCAACGGATCGCGCTCGATTGCCTG
Source organism: Burkholderiaceae bacterium (assembly GCA_013695705.1). Lineage (GTDB taxonomy): Bacteria > Pseudomonadota > Gammaproteobacteria > Burkholderiales > Burkholderiaceae_F > JACCZX01. The sequence continues at coordinate 597 of JACCZX010000347.1, forward strand.
CAGCGGGTCGTACGCCTGATACGGTTCAGCGATCTGAAATTCACCGCCGACGCCAGCGCGCACCGGGCGTCCGTCCTTATCGGTAAAGCGCACCGCGATCACCGGCCTCGTTTTCCCATCGGCGGCCAGGCGCGACTTCTCGTCGACAATGGCGACTTTCGCCGGCGCCGCCGCGTAGTGAATCGTGCGGCGCTGCTGGCCGATGACTTTGCCTTCGCGATCACTGATAGTCAGTACGAAGACGTTGTCGCCTTCGCGCAGGTTGATGCCGCGCCAGCCACTGAGCGCCACCGTACGCGCCAGATTGTGCAAAGTGCCATCGAAGTTCAGCGCGTTGACCTTGGCGCCGTTCAGTTGCAAGTCGAGCGTGTGTGCCGGCTCGTGCTTGACTGCAACCTTGATCGCGGGGATCGACGGGTTGAAGCTTTCCTGCGGGTGCAGCCATTCGACGCCCGGCTCGGCGGTGGCGAGCCAATTTTCGTCGTACGGCAGCACCTCGACGTGTTGCGGCGCTTTGCGGATGGCCGCAGACGTCGCCGCTGCGTCCGCTGCTCCGATCTTCCTCACGTAGAAGTCGGCCCGCCACAAACTTCCACCGCGCACGTTGACGAACTGCGAATACGTGCGGCCGGCAAAACGTGAGTTGTCTTCGCACGCGACCACTTCGTAACCGTCGCCCAGTGAATCGAGGTCGAGCTGCACGACGTGCGTACCGGGCCGGATGTTGTCCAAATGCCAGCGGCCTTCGATATCGGTCAGCGCATAGCGGCCGTCTTCGAGAACGATGCGTGCGTTAGCGAGACCCAGCTTCCCTTCTCTAGCACGCTCGTGGCATTCTCCGACGAAGACGCGACCCGCCAGGATGGCGCGCTCGCGGAACAGGTCTTCGCGCACCAGCACCGACGCGCGCGCGACGTTCGACGTGACTGGCGGCGCTGCTTGCGCGATGTTTTCCGCGTCGCCTGCGCGCGCACCCGCGGTGACTTCGGCGACGTAGCGCAACGTGACCGTTGCGCCAGCCGCCACGTTGCCAATGCTGAACGTGACACTGCGTCCATCGGCAGCGACGATCGGCTCGGGCAGTGCCGCGCCATTTAGCCGTGTGGAGCCGCGTTGATACCGGAAACCCACAGGCAAACGATCGACGACGCGCGCATTCAGCACCGGTGCCAGCGCGCTGTTGTTGCGAATGGTCAAGGTGTAGGGCAGGAACTCGCCGACGCCGATCACCGCCTTGGTGGTCGTCTTTACAATCTGCAGACTGCCCGCTGACGGATCGAGCGGCACATCGATCTGCAGCGCCGGACCGGGATTGAGCATGAACTGCTCGCCGCGTGAACCAGCGACAATCGAAAACGGCGCACCGGAGAGCGCCTGCAATGTAGTGGTCGCCACCGTCGATGGAAAATTAAAGTTTGCCGGCGGAACGATCTGGAATCGATAAGTACCCGGTGCCGCCAGCGGGAAGCGATAACTGCCCGCT
>JACCZX010000351.1 GCA_013695705.1 Burkholderiaceae bacterium
CATTTCCCCGGCATCAACGTCGTCATCCCAAGCACACCGGAGGATGCCGCTGGCCTGCTCTGGACTGCGATGCATTGTGCCGATCCGACCTTCGTCCTCATTCCAAAGCATCTGCTTTGGGCCGAACATGAATCCACCGAGCCGGTGAAAGCGGTACCACTGGGCGTCGCGCGGAAACGCCATAGCGGATCCGACGTGACGCTGGTCGCGTGGGGGAACACGGTCGAGAAATCGCTTGAAGCACTAGAGAAAATTGGCGGCGAAATGAGCGTCGATCTCTTCGACCTCCGATCGCTTGTGCCGTGGGACCACGCCGCGATCGAGGAATCGGTCCGGCGAACCGGGCGATTTGTGGTTGTTCAGGAGGACGGCGAAAATTGCAGTGTCGGGCAGATGATCATTTCGCATCTCACCGCCCAGCCAGACATCTGGAGCGAGCTCGTCAGTCCGCCGATTCTGGTCAGCAAGACGAATGTCATGATTGGTTACAACCCGATCTATGAATACGCCGCGTTGCCCGATGTGGAGCGGATCGTCGCCGCCCTGAAGCGCTCGACGTCGGTAAGCGCCAGGCGCGCTGTAGCCGGGGGCACCGACCCCGGTCAACTTACGCCCGCGCAAACACGAGCCGAATCCGCCGTAACGAAAACCGAGGCTGCGCAAGACAAAGCCGTCGCCGCTCAGCAACGCCCGCAAATCATCGCGGTGCCGATCATGGGCGAAGGCATTCGCAACGCGAAGGTCGTAACCCTGCTCAAAAATCCGGGCGATTCCGTGGAACTCGACGATCCGCTCTGCGAAGTCGAGACGGACAAAGCGGTCTATCCAATTGAGTCCTCTTTCGCCGGCACGATGGGTGAATGGAAAACAGAAGTCGGCGCGACCGTCGATATCGGGCAAGAGATCGGCACCGTCCTCGGTTCCGAGTCTTCCTGGGATGAACAGTTGGAGGTGAAGACCGAAGTCTCGCCAGACCGAAACGGCGTCGAGGCGAGCATCGAAACTCCTCATCGGGCGCAGGAAAAGGCGCCGGCTAAAACCAGCCGCGCGCCGGTTAAGATCGAACCGGCGCTGTCCCCCACGGTCACGCGCCGGCTCGGCCGCGTTGTGCCCGCGAACCTGCAGATCGACGCGCGCTGGGATGCAATTCGCGGGGCCCGGGAAGCCGCGAAGAAAACTGACGGCAAACACGCCGCCTCGCCCTCCGTCATGATTGCATGGGCGGTGGTGCGCGCGATGGAGAAACACGCCCCCTTCCGGCGCATCATGCTCGAAGACGACTCCATCGTCGAGCACGCCGAGTTCGACCTCGGAGTCGCGGTTTCACTCGAAGACGATCGCCTCGCTACCGCTGTCGTGACCAAGGCGAACAAGCGCGACTGGCCCGATTTCGTCCGGCGCTACCATGAGACAGTCGAAGAAACGCGCCGCGGCCGGGTCGATGCGGTGAACGCTCCCCTCGTGATCAGCAGCCTCGGTGCTTTCGGTGTGCGGGCCGCGACGCCGATCGTGGTGCCGCCATCAGTCGGCACGCTTTTCGTCGGCTCGGCGCATTACGAGATGCAGGCGAACGGGGAGAACAACGCGACGGCTGAAGTCATCACCCTTTCGCTCACGTTTGATCATCGCGTGGTGAACGGCGCCGGCGCCGCCAGCTTCGTCCACGACATCAAGCGCGAGATCGAGAGCTTTGCGATTCCCTCGGAAGCGGCTGCGACGCACTAGTCGCCTTTCGCCGGTCCTTCTTGCCGCTTCAACTGCGTCGTTCCGTCGCCGAGTTCCAAATCTTGGAAAGCTGCGCGGTCGGCGCGTTCGGTATCTGGTCGTAGTGCGACGTGTCGTTGAACAAGGTCAAACGCGCATAGCTCGGGTCCTTGAAATCCACGATGCTGAGCGACGCCGGCTTCAGGTCCAGGTTGTCGCGGTAGCGGCGTGAGTCGAAACCGAGAAGCGAGCTGAGCAGGAGGCGAATCGTTGCCTTGTGCGAAACGACGAGAATCGTGTCGCCAGGGTGCGCGCGCACCAGCTCGATCAGCACCGGCAAGGCGCGCGCCGTGACAGCAAGCCCACTCTCGCCGCCACTGGGGGCGAACGTATATGGGTCCTTCTCCCATTCCGCGGCCTCCACTGGAAATTTTTCCTCCACTTCGCGGCGCGTCAGTTGCTCCCAATGGCCATGCGAAATTTCGCGCAAGCCATCGCGCCTTTGCACGACGATCCCGTGCGGTTCCGACAGAATGCTTGCAGTCTTGATCGTCCGGCCCAGCGGAGAGGCATAAACCGCCGCGATCTGTTCCTTGCGCAAACGCGCCGCCAGTCGCCGCGTCTGCTCGCGCCCTTCCTCCGCCAGCTCAACATCGGTGGCGCCCGCGAAACGGTCCTCGGCGCTGAGGACGGTAGCACCGTGACGCACCATGAAAACGCGCGTGATCGTTGATCTCATGTCTCGCTGATGAACGAAAGCTCGTCGCGAGCCGAGCTTATTCGCGGCGGCGTCTGGATTCGCTAGGCCACGGCGCGGCTAATCGCCCAGGCAATCTCTTTGCCGGTCACGGCCCCGTGTGCATCCTTACCCTTCGGATCGACGATGAATTTGCTGCCTTCGAGATTGTGAAACTTCCCGGAGCTCCACGCATATTTTCCACCGACCGGCAGAAGTTCGTTGACCTCCGCGACGATCTCACCGGTTTCCATTTTTTGCGCGCCGTTGCGTCCGAGGCCACCGAACTTGTCATCCTTGTCACCAAAGGCTGAAGCCACGGTGCCACTCAGACGCGACGCGGTCGGGTAGGCAATTCCAACGGCTTTGTCGCTAGGCGTGTGCGTGACGAGGATCGGACCTTTCACGCGCTGTCGATCGACTACGTCGCGGAAGAACCCTTTCATCGAGCGCGAGAAACCGTTGTGCGAGAAGGCGGTTTGGAGCAGCGACATGCTGTGGATTTTATCTGTCGTGGAGCTGGCCGCGGCCGCCGTGACCACGCGTCCGCCGAAGCTGTGTCCGATGAGATGGATGCGCTGCACTTTGCCGGCGAGGCGATCAAGCATTGGGGCCGCGCCATTCTTGCCGACGGTGCCAGCCCGCGCCTTCATCTCGTAATACGTGAAGTAATTCAGAAAGCGCATCGCGCCGGCCTTCACTCCAGAGAAAATGTCGCCTAAACCTGCGGCGCCACCGGCTGCGGTCTTTGAGCCAGCAGCCGGAACGGACGCGGCCCCGCCGCCTCCCCCACCCCATCGGACGGCAAGCGGTGTTGGCACTTTCAGTTTCTCGAGCATCTCGGAGCCCTTCATTTTCAGGTAGAGCTTCGAATTATCGTCGTCGTGTGCCCCGCTCGGATCGAGCAGGCTGCGCAGCTCGTTCACAAACTGGTCGCGCCGCCGGATCGCTTTCGAGCTTTGCGATCAATGCCTTCGCTTTCTTGATTTTCGTCGCGGCCTCGGGCCCGAACATGGTCGCGATCTTATCGAGCTTCTTCTTGATCGTGTCGTCTGCGGCCTTGCTGTTTCCGGCCACTCCGGCTGACGCACTGCCCTGCGCTTCCACCGCGGCGTCTACCACATCCGTGAACTTCTTCGATGGCCAGATCACGCCGATAATCGCCAGCTTTCTGTTCTTCACCACGTCCGGAGCGACCGCCGCGAAATTCTCGAAGAGCTCGCGGTAAAGCTTCTCTGCCGCGGCGTCGTCATTGTTCCAGCCATGCGAAAGCACGAACAAGTCAGTCGTTCCAGCGGGAACCTTGACGTCGTTTGCATTGAGCGCCGCGCCCTCTTTGTCGAAACGAGCCGCCCCGTAGGGGATGCCAGATATCTCAGTCATGGGATGTAAGCCTTGGTGTAACTAGACCGATTGGATGGCGCGCATCAGGTCGATCAACCCCGCGCCTTGAAAATAGCGATCGCGCTGTAGATCAGTCGCTGTGGAAAGGAAGATGGCTTTCACCTTTTCCGTCTCGCCGATGAACTCCCGTCTTACGGAAAGGAATGCCGCGATCACCCCGCTGACGTGCGGCGCGGCCATGCTCGTGCCGCTATCTTCCACGTATTCACACTGCTTGCCTTGCGCCTTTTCCGCGAGGAGCTGTCCCGTCGCGCACGAGAGAATCTTCTCGCCGGGCGCGACCAGGTCCGGCTTCAGACGTCCGTCGCCCGTCGGCCCTTTGGAGGAGAAATAGGAGACGCCGTAGACATGCGGCATGTCCCGGTGGGTCGAGCCAACGGTGATAGCGAGGTCCGCATTGCCTGGATCGTTGATCGTCACGCCCATCCCGGCATTTGTGGTCCGCTGCTGGGCCGCGAGCGCGCCGTAGCCGGTGTTGCCCGCCGAAACCACCACCGTCACGCCGGAGCGTACGAGCCGGTTGATTTCCACGCAGAGCGGACTCTGGCCGCACGCAAACCATTCCGGATCGAAATCATAGCCGAGACTGATGTTCACGCCGTGAATGACGAAACGGCGGCCGTGTCCGTTCTTCTCCTGAATGTGCGCGAGCCCCGCGATCAAGTTGCTCACTTCGCCGTGGCCATCGTCATCGAGCACCTTCAAGCTCACGAGACGGCAACGGGGCGCCATTCCCCGGATGGAGTCGAGCGGAACCTCCTGCGTCTCCACGCTCGGCAGCGCGCCGTCGTCGTAGCCTCGAATCGATCGGATCACGGCCCGCATTTTCTTCGCCGTCGTCTTGGTGCCATCGGCCTTCTGTTCGCCGGCGATAATTCCAGCGACATGAGTGCCGTGTCCGAACCGATCGATCAACGCTCCGTTTTTCCCCTTTGGCACATCAGCCGTCTCGGTGAAGTCTTCGTGCAGCGGAGAAACGGGATCGATGTTGCCGTGCATCGCGAAATGCGGATGCGCGAGGTCAATGCCGGAATCCATCACGGCCCACGCGATGTCCCGGCCGTGCGCCGAGAAGGAGCTTTGCGCCGCATCAGCTTTCACCGTGGCAAGCGACTTCGTGATGCAGGAGGAAATCGCGAAGTCAGGCCAGATCCGGTAAATCGCGCGGAAGCGGTCTGGATTTGTGTTCGTTTTCGCCTCGACCACTCGCTTGCCCCGCACCTTCTGGCGCGCTGCCTGTGCTTCGCCTTTCGCGGACCCGGTCTTTCCTACTATGGCCGCCCTCGCCTTCGCCTGGGCGTTCTTCGCATCCAGCCGGACAAGCTCTTTGATGACGCGACCCTCGAGACGCGCGAAGACATACTGTTTGCTCAACGCACTCTTGCGCTCATGGACGTGTTGTTCTTCGTCCGTGACCCCGGCGTTCGCCTTGGCGATCTCGATGTTCTCACCGATCCACGCTTTCGCGGCCTCCCGGCCTTCGGAGAGATCGAGGTTCGAATCGATAATCACCTCGAAGCGCGAGGGCAGGATGCGGAGGATGGGCGGCTCGGGCAGATCGGAATTGAGCGCGCGGAATTTTCGCACCAGTTGGCCGCTTAAGCGTGTGAAACTATATGCGCCATTCGATTCCCGAGTTGGAGGCTGGACGATCTCGCGAGCGCCGGTGCGTGTTGTCTTCGCTTTTGCCTTGGCCAGCAACTGCTCGGCGTGCGCGCGGGCGGCCGGCAGCCCACCTGGAAAGGCCGGGTTGTAAAACATCGCACCGGTAAATTGCTCCGCGATATCTGGCCAGCGCTGTTGAGCGCGCTCGATCTGCTCCGCCTCGGCCTCGATCGCATTGAGGAGCGGGATCGCGATGACGCTGCGGTCGAGGATGCAGGGATCGAACGGCCGCGAAGTTTCGCGTTTATCGAAGAAATCTCCACTATCCATACGCCTGGCCTAACGAGTTACTGCGCAATGTCGCTCCGGACCGCGTTGCAGCAATCGTGAAGCGAGCAGCGCCGTGCACGCTAGTAGGCCAAACCTGCGGCTCGCAGTCAAGGGCGTTGCGCCTGCCGTTGGGGCGACGCAAACTCTTCAAAACTCAGTCAACGCTCGCGCGCAAGACGCGTGCGCGGACTCCGGCCAGCGTACGCCCCCGGCCGAAGAGATCGCTCCGCGATGGAGCGCGGGTCGCGCAACGGCAAGGGCAGAGATTTCACTCGCTTGACGAAATTTTCCGAGCCGGCGAGTTCATCAGGAAAAAGCGATTCAAGCAACGCCTTGGCGTTCGGGATGACAGCTTAGGGTGTTTGAAGAACTGTATCCCCATGCCCGCCGTCCTGATCGAAAAGCAATCTTCGCGGATCACCGTCCTTACGCTCAACCGCCCGGAGCGCCGCAACGCCCTGACCATCGGATTGATGACCGATCTGACGGCCGCCATCGATGCGGCATCGGAAGACGACACCCAGCGCATCCTCATCCTGCGCGGGGCTGGCCCCGCTTTTTGCGCCGGGCTCGATATGAACGAAACCGCCGAGCCGGAGAAAGCACACGAATCTGGCGGCATGGTGGCCCGAACGCTTCTCGCACTTAGCCAGACGCGCCTCGTCACAATCGCGGTCGTGCACGGAGCCGCGGTCGCGGGCGGTGCCGGAATCATGTCGGCCTGCGACTTCGTTGTTGCCGCGGAAGGAACCAGGATCGGCTATCCTGAAGTGAAACGCGGCCTGGTCGCCGGTTTGGTCATGACTTTTCTCCGCCGCCAGTTGCATGAGCGCGACGCGCGCGAGCTGCTCCTCACTTCTGAACTGATCGACGCCGCCCGTGCGCACACCATCGGGCTGGTGAATCGCGTTGTCTCATCCGGCGAGTTGGAGAGCGAGGTGCAAAAGATCGCCGCTTCGGTGCTGCAGGGCGCGCCCGGCGCTCTCGCGCAGTCCAAGCGTTTGCTCGAGCAACTCTGGCCCACCTCCGTCAAGGAAGACATCGAACGCGCGCTCGCCCATCATATGCACGCGCGCGAATCGCATGAGGCAAGGGAAGGCGTCGCCGCCTTCCTCGAGAAACGCGCCCCCGCCTGGGCGCCACAGTAGTTCATCGCGCAGGGCTCTTCAGGATGCGGAAATCGTGCAAGGTCGAGGCGCCGGCCCAGTTGCTTCCGTATCTCTTTGAGCAATGGGCGGACTTGAAGAAAAAGCAGATTCGAACCTGGTTGAAACATCAGGCCGTTACAGTAAATGGCCGCCCGGTCTCGCAGTTCGATCATCCCCTGGCGCCGGGCGACACCGTTGCGATCCGCTCCGATCGCTTTGCGGTTCCAAAGACTTCGCTCGCCTCCGGCATAAAGGTTTACCATGAAGACGCGACCTTGATCGTGATTGACAAGCCGGAGAATCTTCTGAGCGTCGCGAGCGTAGCCGAGCAGGAAAAGACCGCTTATTTCCAGCTCACCGAATATCTGCGGCGAGCGCAGGCGCATGCGCGTGATCGCATCTGGATCGTGCACCGGCTCGATCGGGAAACGTCCGGCTTGATGGTCTTCGCGAAAACGGCGGAGGCGAAACAAGCGCTGCAATCCGGCTGGGATCACGTCATCAAACGCTATGAAGCCGTGGTCGAAGGCCGCCTGCCAAAGCCTGAAGGCACGCTGGAATCCGATTTGAACGAAACGAACCCATTCAAGGTCTACAGCGCGCCCCCGAGTGCGGAGACGCGGCATGCCGTCACGCATTTCCGTGTGCTGGCTCGCGCGGAAAGGAAAACGCTTGTCGAGCTCACGCTGGAGACCGGCCGGCGGCACCAGATTCGCGTGCAACTGGCCGACCTGGGTTGCCCGATTGTTGGCGATGAAAAATACGGCGCGAAGACCAACCCCGCGCATCGCCTTGGCCTTCACGCCTGCGGACTGAAGTTTCTCCATCCGGAAACGCAGAAGGAAATGAGCTTCGAGTCCCCGTTGCCGAAAGATCTCGCTCGCCTGGTTTGAGGACGAGCGAGCTGTCGCTCCCTTCTCATGCTCGTGCTCGTAATCGTTCCTTTAACGAGGAGGTCGATTACGAGCACGAATGGGAGGCGATAATCGTCATGATTCCGTTTCGCAATCTCGCCGAAGTGTTCACACCGGATGGCTCGCGCCTCAGCCTGCACGAACACGACGGCGATTACTTCATGAAGTTGAACGGTCGCCAGCTCATGAGCAGCACCTCAACGACCTCGGAGATTCTGCTGGCCGACAAGGCCTGCCTGCACTTGGCGCGTCGGCTCGACCGTCGCGTTTTGATTGGAGGGCTCGGTCTCGGGTTCAGCCTCAAGCGCGTGCTGGAGATGATCGGGAAGAGCGGCGTTGTGCACGTCGCCGAGGTACTGCCAGAAGTGGTGGCGTGGAATCGCGACCTGCTCGCTGAGCTGAACGGTGAGCT
>JACCZX010000371.1 GCA_013695705.1 Burkholderiaceae bacterium
GACTGCAGCAACTCGATCGCGCGCCGAGCGACATCGGGCGCGCCGTGCGCCGGATAATTAATTTTGTAGAGTTCCGGCGGAAACCCGCCGAAGTCGTGAATCGTCTCGGGCTCGCGTGCACTCGAAAGCATCGGCAACTCAGTTTCCCAGTGCGCCGACGCGATCAACACCGCCGACGGCCGCGGCAGCGTGCGTCCCAATTCTGCCCAAACATCGCCGGCGCGACCCGCATGAATCGCATGCATCGGTGAGCCATGCGAAATAAAGACCGTGGGCGTCATTGACTACTTCACCAATCCTTCGGCCTTGAGCGCTTCCTGTACATGCGGCCGTGCGGCAACGCGTTTCATGTAGGTTTGCAGCACCGGCCAGCGCGTCATATCGATGCCCGTCGATTTGGTCCAGTTCAATACGGTGAACAGGTACGCGTCGGCCACGCTGAAATTCGAGCCGGTCAAATATTCCTTGTCGCCAAGCTGTTGCACGACCCAGTCGAGCCGGCCAGCAATCTTGTCGCGCTGCTTAGTCTTTGCCTCATCGGGCGTGCTCGCGTCGAACAGCGGCGAAAACTGTTTATGCAGCTCGGCTGTAATGAAGTTAAGCCACTCCTGCAGTTGGTAGCGCGCGATCGTTCCGTTGGCGGGCGCCAGCTTTGCGGCCGGCGCCTGGTCAGCGATGTACTGCACGATCGCCGGTCCCTCAGTCAGCCGCGTGCCGTCATCGAGCTCAAGCACCGGCACGTAGCCTTTTGGATTGACGGCGTAGAAGTCGCCGCCACCATCGATCTGATGCGCCTTCAAGTTGACCTTAACCGGAGTAAACGTGACGCCAGACTCGCGCAGCACGATGTGAGGCGAGAGCGAGCAAGCGCCCGGCGCGAAGTAAAGTTTCATCTCATTTCCTTAGAAAAATGTTCAGGCCGTGCGCAGATGCGCCGCCTGTTTGATATTGAACACCGACGACAGCGCGTACGCACCATCGCCGAGCAGTGCTTGCGCGAATGCAGCAATGCTCAGGAACGCCGGATATTCCCAGCCGCCCTTAGGCGCGGTAAATACCCACCCGTTGGGCACGTGTGCCCAAGTCGCCCCCAGCAACACCGGTATCAACAACGCAGCCACCCAGCGCGTTCCGATACCGAGAATCAGCATAACGCCGCCCACCAGTTCGGCGGCGACGGTGGCGTATGCCATCACACCAGGCAGGCCCAGCGATTCAAAAAATTGCACGGTGCCGGGCAATGTGAATACGAATACTTTAAGTAGTGCGTGCGCAATGAACATTGCGCCGAGCGCTACGCGCAACGTCAGTGCAGCGTAGGGTGCGGTGCGAGCGTCGATCATCAGCTTTCTCCTGTTGGTTGTCTGATGCGCAATCTAAACGCGCTCGCGGTCCAGACAAAGATGCCGGCGCGCAAATGTTCATCCCGAAATACGGGAGAATCGCGCAATGGATCGTTGGTCCGCGATGCAATCGTTCGTGCGCGTCGTCGAAAGCGGCAGCTTTGTCGCAGCCGCCGATCGCGTCGGCACGTCGACGTCGTCACTGTCGCGCCAGATCGCGGATCTCGAGCACCATTTGGGAGCGCGCCTGCTGAACCGCACCACACGCAAGCTGTCTCTGACCGAAAGCGGGCAGGCGTTTTACGAGCGCTCGGTCGCGCTGCTGAGCGACTTGGCGGAAGCCGAGTCTATCGTCGGGCAATCGGCGGTCGCACCGCGCGGCACGTTACGCTTGACGTGCTCGCACAACATCGCCGAAAAGCGCGTGGCGCCGGCGATAGCCGCGTTCGTCGAACGTCATCCGGACGTGAAGTTCGACGTCGTCGTGGCCGATCGCATGATCGACTTGATCGACGAGGGGTTCGACCTTGCCATCCGCGTCGGGCAGGTCGGCAGTGACCGGTTGGTAGCGCGTCGCCTCGGGTCGATGCAACTGATCGCGTGCGCCGCTCCGGCGTATCTGCAACGGCGCGGCAGTCCGGCGTCACCGGCGGATCTGGCCGCGCACAACGTGCTGACGTATGCGTATGCGAGCGCGCCGCGCAGTTTGCGTTTGACCGATCCGTCCGGGCAGCACCATGAGGTGCGCGTGACAGGCAGCCTGCACGCCAACAGCGGCGACACCCTGACGGCCGCGGCAATCGCCGGATTGGGAATCGTGTGCGAGCCGGATTTTCTGGTTGGCGACGCGATCGCCGCCGGCCGCCTGGTACGCGTGCTGCCGGGCTTCGAAGCAATGCGCGGAGACATCTGGGCTGTGTATCCAAGCCACCGCCATCTTTCGCTGAAGGTACGGTTGTTCGTCGACCACGTCAAAGAATGGTTTGGCGGGGCGAACCAGACAAAATAGTTGCGCGCCTCTAACGACCGGGTTGACTGCGGGCCGTCTTTTCTGGAATAGTACGAACGTTCGATTTTTTACAGAGCGGCATGAATCACGCTTCGACCGGACAGATAACGACCTTGCGCAAAGGCGATCTCACGCGCGCAGCAATCGTCGAGGCTGCGCTGCAGGCGGCTAGTCGTGACGGTCTTGAAGGGCTGACCATCGGGACGCTTGCCGAG
>JACCZX010000373.1 GCA_013695705.1 Burkholderiaceae bacterium
GGGCCAGCCTGCCAAAACATCGCGCAGCCGGTTCATTGCTAGCGCGGAGTCCTGCGTGAATCGCAACGGCTCGATGGTTGCGTACTCGCTCGCGAATTCTCCTTCGGGCCATTGTTCGGCCTGGCTGCTGACACTGTTGGACGTGCGCGACGGCGGTTTTAGTTTGCCTTCGCGCAATCCGGGTTCGGCCGGCGGGCGACCCTTTAACAATCCGAACTGTCCGCCCGCGAATACCAGCAACGGCAGAATAAGAAAGATCACGGCAAGAAACGCAAGTGTGCGCATGGCACCTTATAAGTTGAGCTGTGGTCAAGTTTTCGTAAGTCGCAACTTCGCAATGTAATCGCGATCGATCCGGTCTTTCCAGCGCCATACCCAGCGGCCAGCCGTTGCCCAATGCCCCCACGACGCAATCGCATGCTTGCCGCCGGTACTTAACAGGTAAAGCGCACGCTGCTGCGGCGCAAATGTCGTCAGCGCCTGACCGTTCAAAGCGGCTTTCAAATTGGTAGCAAGCGGCGCCGCCGCGCGCACCGCGTAAACGCCGGATTTGGGGCGTGGCGCGATAGTGAGTGCAGCAGCATCGCCTGCGGCGGACACGAAAGGATGCGAGGTGGATTGCAGATGCGCATTGACTTCGATGAAGCCGCGTTGATCCACCGCCAGTCCGGCGGCGCGTGGCCAGTGCGCTGCCGATGCGCCCGTCACCAACAGGATTACGTCGGTGGGCAGCGTGCGGCCGTCGTCGAGATGAATGACTTTCGATTCGACGCTGCGTGCCGTTGTGTCGAATATTTGCACTCCGCTTTGCAGCAGCGCTTCGCGAATCAGCGCTCGTGCGCGAGCGCCGTGGCCGGGCATCAACGGCGCGCCGCCGGTGACCAACTGCACTTGCATCGGCAACGGTATCGTGCGCAATCGAAAGGCTGCGGCCAGTGCCAGCTCAATGCCGCCGGCGCCGCCGCCAATGACCGTCAACCGAAACGTGCCGGTCGCCGCCGCCGCACGCTGCAAAATATTTTGCCAGCCGCTAACGAATGCCGCAAGGGGACGCAGCGGAAGCGTGTGCTCGCGCGCGCCATCGATCGCGTCGACGTCGATTACTGCACCGGTCGCAATCGACACGATGTCGAAGTGCAGAACTTGACCTTGATCGGTCACTGCCGTTCGTTGATCGAGATCTAGGGACCGTAGAGAGCCCGAAACGACGCGCGCGCCGGCCGCTCGAGCTAGTGGCGCCAGCTCGATCAGCAGTTCGTCAAGCGTGTAGTGACCTGCCACCCAGCCGGGAAGCATGCCGCTGTAAGGCAAGCTGGGCGATGGCGTAACGAGGGTGAGCTCCACGTCGAGCGTGTGCTGCGCCAGTGCACGCAGCACCAGCACGTGAGTCTGCCCGCCGCCAACGAGCAGCAGGCGCTTCATCGTTGACTAAGGCGCGCTTGCAATGGGGTCAGCGCGCATCTCGGTAGCGCTGCGCCAGCCGCTGCGGATCGGCACCGAAGAAATAAGCTAGCCTGAAGCGCCACATCAGCACGATGGTGCGCCCGATGCCATGTCGCCGCCAGCGGCGCCCCGAGGTGCTCACGCGCGCAGCAATCACCACGGGCCATGAAATTTTTTTCGCTCGCTTTGAAAATTCGATGTCTTCCATCAGTGCTATCGACGCGAAACCGCGCAGCTTTTCGAATGCCGCGCGCGTGACGAAAATCGCTTGATCACCAGTGCAGATGCCGGTCAGGCGAGACCGCCAGTTCATCAACGCGGACACTACTTTGAGAAGCACCGCGCGATCGTCGATCCTTACGTTGAAACGTCCCCATGCTCGACCGCTGGAACGCAACGCGTTCTCGATCAGATGGTCCGCACGATCTGGCAGCTCGCTGTCCGCGTGCAGGAAAAGCAGCGCGTCGACGCCGCGATCGAGCGCCGCCTGCGCGCCGGCATTCATCTGTTCTGCGCGACCCCGGGCGCAGTGCAGGACGGCGTCCGAAAGCGGTGTTGCACGAGCGACGGTGCCATCGCTGCTGCCGCCGTCGACCACGATCACCTGCGCACCTCGCGCGCGCAGCGGTGCCAGGCGCACAAGGGTTGATTCGATCGCGGCGGCTTCGTTAAGCACCGGAACGATCACCGCGAGTTGCATCAGCGGACGTCGTTCAACGACCAGTCGTAGTCAAGAAAGGTAATCGGCGTCTGACCTGCGCGCAATTGCGCGCGATCAGCAGGACTATCGGCTAGCTGATCGGCGTACTTGGAAACTACATCGTTCACCGACGAAAAGCCGCGGTGACCCTTGGCGAAATCGTTGCCGTACCAATCGAAGATGCGCGACAGTTCGACGGTTTTGGTTTGCGCGCTATAGCGATTGCGTGAACGGTCGGACATGAAGCGCGTGAAAAGGTCGTCGAGCTGCGCGTCAAGACGCTCGGGCGTGTACGCGCGGTTGTTCAACATCGGACAGCCGACCGATGCGCAGTTGACCGCCACGTGAACTCTCGGATCGTCGAATGCGCCAGGTGCACGCATTGTTTCGTGCTCGACGCCATCCAGGTGCTGCGGTTTGCCCAGCAGCGTGAAAAAGCGATCCTTCCACGGGTTGCCGATGATGGATCCGAAGTCGCGAATCGACTTCAGGTTCGGATAGCGGGTCAGAATCTTTTCAACCGTAAATGCGTTGTAGGCGTTGGAGAGGAATGCGTACTGCTGCGTTTTGCTCCAGCTGGCAAACTGCGCCGCCGGAACGGCTGATAACGATTGCAAGTAGGACCTTAGCGCGGCGCGCTCCTCTGCCAGCGCTTTGTAGTTGACCTGACTGGCACCGCCCTCCGTAGTCAAACGCACATGCTTGCGCAACAAGCCGTCCCACGCGGCGTGCGTGTGGTCGAACGCTGATTGAGCGCGCAGCGGAGCGACGCCGCAGGTGCAACCCGCAGCGAAAAGCAGGACGAGCTGGCGTCTGCTTAGCATCGATGAGTGCAACTAGTGTGCTGGCGCCGATTCATCGCTGTACGCCTTGCGCTTGTCAGAGTTGACAGCGATCAACGCACGCAGCACGGCTCCGAATCCACCCGCGCCGCGCCGCCATGCCTGAAACGCGGCCAGCGCGGTCCATTGGCCGTGCGTCACGGTTGACCGCTTCCACGCGCCGGCGGCGTACTTGTTGGCTTCCACCAGCGTCGGGTAAATGTGGATCGTGCCAAGAATCTTGTTGAGACCGAGGCTGTGTTTCATCGCGAGTACATACTCCGCGATCAGATCGCCGGCATGTTCACCGACGATGGTGACCCCGAGAATCTTGTCGGAGCCCGGAACGGTCAGGACCTTGACGAAGCCGTCCGCTTCGCTATCGGTGATTGCACGATCGAGATCGTCGATGTTGTAGACCGTCTTCGTGTATGCGATTTTCTTTTCCTGCGCTTCCTGCTCGTTGATGCCGACCCTGGCGACTTCGGGGTCCGTGAAAGTGGCCCAAGGAATCACGCGGTAGTCCGCGCGGTAACTGCGAAACGTGCCAAACAGCGCGTTGACCGCGGCGTACCACGCCTGATGCGAAGCGGTGTGCGTGAACTGATACGGCCCGGCGACGTCGCCGCAGGCGTAGATGTTTGGATACAGCGTTTGCAGGTAGTCGTCGGTTTCAATCGTTTTCTGCGGCGTCACGTTGATGCCGAGATCTTCGAGGCCGTAACCGCTGGTGTTGGCGACGCGCCCGACGGCCACCAGCAAGTGATCGAATTCGATCGGAGTTTGCCGGCCGTCACGCTCGGCGATCAATCGATGCACGCCGCTTTGCGTTTCGATACGCACCGCTTTGTGCCCCACGCGCACATCGATGCCTCCGGCCATGAACCGATCGCGAATTTTTTGCGAGACCTCCGGGTCTTCGCGCACCATCAAACGCGGCAGCATTTCCACCTGCGTGACGCTGCTGCCCAGGCGCGCGAATCCTTGCGCGAGCTCGCAGCCGATCGGACCGCCGCCGAGCACCACCAGACGCTTCGGCAGCTCGCTGAGATCCCACACGGTGTCCGAAGTCAGATACTTAATCGATTCGATGCCCGGAATCGGCGGCACGAACGGTCGCGCGCCGGCAGCGATCACGATCGACTTCGTGCTCAGCGTCCTTGGTCCGGCAGTGGTCTGCACCTCGACCGTCCACGGGGTCGTAATTTTTGCCGTGCCCTGGATGCAATCGACACCGAGCGCGCTGTAGCGCGCGACCGAATCATGTGGCTCGATCGTTTCGATGATGCGCCGAACCCGCTGCATCACGTCGGCGAATTCGAATTTCACATTTGCCTGCACGATTCCGAATTCGCGCGCGCGTGCGATATGCGACAACAGCTTCGCCGAGCGAAGCAGTGCTTTGGACGGGACGCAGCCGGTGTTCAGGCAATCGCCGCCCATTTTGTGTTTCTCCACCAGCGCAACCCTCGCCTTGGTGGCAGCGGCGATGTACGACGTCACCAGACCCGCCGACCCTGCGCCGATCACGACCAGGTTGTAATCGAACGCGCGCGGTCGCTGGTCGCTCCATTTTGCGAAGACCTTGCGCGCTTTGTACGATGCGATCGCCCAGCGTGCGGCCAGCGGAAAAATCAGCAGCAGCGATAACGCCAGCAGCAGACCAAATGAAACCTCGAACTGCCCGAGCTGCGTGCCTGCGTAAACGTACAGGATCGTCGCCGCCAACATTCCGGCCTGGCTGACCCAGTAGAAAGTCCAGGTGCGCAAATTGGTCAAACCCATCAGCAGATTGACCGCGAAAAAAGGAAATATCGGCAGCAGACGCAGCGTCAGCAAGTAGAACCAGCCTTCGCGCTCGACGCCGGCGTTGACTGCCGCCAGCCGATCACCGAATTTGTTCTGCACCCAATCGCGCAACGCGAGGCGTGACGCCAGGAATGCAAGCGTGGCGCCGATCGACGACGCAAAGGAAACCAGCACCGTGCCGAGCAGAAGGCCGAACAGTGCGCCGCCGAACAGCGTCATGATCGTAGCGCCGGGAAACGACACTGCGGTCACTGCGACGTAAAGCAGAAAGAAAATGGCGGCGGTGGCGACCGGATGCTTGGCGTAGTACGCGTCGAATATGCCGCGCTTCTCGACGAAAAACTCGATCGTGAAATACTGGCGCAGATCGAATATGAAAAACGCCGCGATGGCGGCGCCGACGACGAGCAGAATCAGCAAACTTTTTTTGGTCACGGCTAGGCCGCTATGGAGAGACAGGCGCGCAGCGGCGTGCGGCCCAGCGCTTCGTCGGCTGTGAATTCCGGCCCATTGACGAGGCGGCGACGATATGAGACATGCGCGGGAGAAGTGGCGGGCCACAGCCGCTCGAACTCGCGGTCCCACGCGTCAGTGTCAAAGTGCACTGCCAGCGCGTCGACGTAGATGCCGGCAACGTCCGCACCGTAAACCCGCGCTGCCGTTAACTCGCACGGAACCGGCAGCGTCGACAGGCGCGTGATCAGTCCGAAGCGCGTTTGCTCGAAGTTGGGCATTCCTGCGGCGCCATTGTTGATGACGAAGCGCTCGCCTGCTTCGGTGTCAAAAGTCTTCAGCGCCGGCAGGCACGTGTGGGTCGAAGCAAAGCCGTCGAGCGCGGATTGCTCGAACATTGCAGCGAAGTGTTCTCCGCGGCTGGCGTCGTGCAGGCTCTCGTGAGAAAAACGCCAGCCCGCCAGCGCCCACGCGTCGCCGTGCACGATGCCAACGCGCGCGTCGCCGATCTGCGCCACGCAGGTCATCGGCAACGCTGCCAGTCGCTCGCGCGATTTCATACTGGCGTCGACGCTACGCGCAGTTTCGCGCAAGCTCTGCAAAATGGAGTTCGAACGCTCGACGTCGGCATCCGGCACCGACTCCGGATAAGCGCAGCCGCAGCCATTGCGCTCGTCTTCCCCTGCGAGCTCGGTTTCCACGTTGCCGCGCAACGCCGTATGCCGCGCCACGGTCTGCTCGATGCTTTCAAAGACTGCGGGATCAACGTCGAACCAGTGAAAGTCTCCGTTGAAAACGAGTTGTGCCGGCGTCGCTTCGCGTCGAGCCATGCGCTCGATCTCTGCCAGCGCGAAGCGATTGCCATACAGCCCGCCGACGACATACAGCACGTCCGCCAGCAAGTCGGGTGGGCGCGCAAACGAAGTCGGTGAATAGCTGTAAGACGCCGGGCAAACACGACCTGCCGCAACGTCGCTTATGTTCATCCGTCGAGAGCGCCGCCGCACGACGATCCCTGACCCGCCGTACACGCGTAACAGTGGTCGGCAATTGCAATCGGATTGTCGGCTAGATCGGTCATCAGCAGATCGGCCAGATGTACGCGGTTTGCCTTGCGCCCTTTTTCGCGCAGTGGAATCGCCAGCATCTGATTGAAGTCGCAGTCGTACAGATATCCCTGCCAGTCGACCGACACCAGATTACGGCACATCACGCCGGCCAGATTGTCGTCGCGATGCGCGCCGCGCAGCAGCGCCATGTAATCGCGAAACTGGCCTTTGCTAACCAGCGTGCTGCCGAAGCGTGAAATCGGCTGATTGGTAATCGTCAGCAGCCGATTGAAGCGGATGCCAAAATTTTCTGCGAGCAAGCGCTTGTAATCGGCCTCGAGCTGGACCTGCGGCGGCGGCAGCACCGGGCCTTGCGGATTGAAGACGAGATCGAGCGTCAGCGCAGATTCTTCACCGCCATATCCGAGCGCGTTGAGTTTTTGCAGGCCACGAATACTCTTGTCGAACACGCCGGCGCCGCGCTGTTTATCGACGTTGTCCTGCGAATAGCACGGCAACGAAGCGACGACTTGCACGCCATTTTCCGCCAGAAATTCGGCCAGCGTTTCCTGGTTAGGTTCTTCGAGGATCGTCAGGTTGCAGCG
This sequence comes from Burkholderiaceae bacterium, assembly GCA_013695705.1. GTDB lineage: Bacteria > Pseudomonadota > Gammaproteobacteria > Burkholderiales > Burkholderiaceae_F > JACCZX01. Next base: position 6,881 of record JACCZX010000373.1, read on the forward strand.
GTCGATCACCTCAACGCCCATTGCTCGCGCGGCGCTGACGAGTGATCGAAAGTGAACGTTGAGCTCGGGCGCACCGCCGGTCAGGTCTAGGCCGCGGATCGAGCGAGCGCGCAAAACCTCGAGCACGAGATCGATGGTGCCGCGGTCCATCTGCTCGGTACGATTAGGCCCGGCGTTCACGTGGCAGTGCAGGCACGTCTGGTTGCACGTGTAGCCCAAATTCACCTGCAGCGAATCGATCGCGCGCCGGCGGATCGGCGGAAAATCGGTAACTCGAAGTAACGGCAACGTGGCGTGCATGCCTACGCTATTCCCCGAACCTGCGTATCGCCACACGCATCAAATCGATCTGCCGCTCGAAGCGCGAACACATGTCGCACGCCATCAGGTGCAGCCGCAGACGCCACCGATCATCGGTCGCAATCGCGCGGTCCATGCGTTCCGAAAGCAACCGGTGCGCGTGCGCGCATGGAATCCGAATCCAGCCCAGCATCACAAATTCAACCTCACAGCTCCGCCCTCATCGCTTCCCCTCGCCGGCAAACCAGCTCATTTCCAGACACTCCCGCAAGCGCATACGCGCCCGAAAAAGCATGACGAAGCAGTTGGTCGACGTAATCCCCATTTCCTTACAGATCTCGGCGGTCTCGTATTCGAGCCATTCGCGCATCATAAAGATGCGCGCCAGCCCCGCCGGCAGCGCATCCACGCACATCTGCAGCACATCGAAAAACTGCGTGCGATTAAGCGTTGCCTCGGGATCACCCCAGTCGAGGGGACGGTCGACCCGGTGGCCATCGGCGGCGAACAACTCGTCAAACGTCTCGACTTGCGCGGCTTCCATTTGCGCATCGGCCGACACTTCGCGCTTGGTGCGCCGAAATTGGTCGATGATTTTGTGCTTCAGAATGCCGATGACCCATGTCTTGACCTGCGAGTTGCCGGCAAACTTGCGCGAGCCTTCGAGCGCAGCAACAAACGTCTCCGACACGACGTCTTCGGCCCATGCCTCGTTGCGCAACTGCATGCGCGCGATCGCCAGTAAGGTTGGCCGCAGCGCGGCGAGCGAGTCTTCGAGCGACGCCGCTTCCAACGGACTACTTGTCGTTGCGTAAACGGCGGATCAACGACGAAGTGTCCCAGCGTGCGCCGCCCATTGCCTGTACTTCGGCGTAGAACTGGTCGACCAGCGCGGCCACCGGCAGTGGCGCGCGATTGTTGCGCGCCTCGTCGAGGCACAAACCGAGATCCTTGCGCATCCAGTCGACCGCGAAACCGAAATCAAACTTGCCGTCGACCATCGTTCCACCGCGATTGTCCATCTGCCAACTCTGCGCCGCGCCTTTGCCGATGACTTGCAGCACCAGCTTCATATCGAGCCCGGCTGCCTGCCCGAACGAAATACCTTCAGACAAGCCCTGCACCAGGCCGGCGATGCACAATTGATTGACCATCTTGGCAAGCTGGCCCGCGCCGCTGTCGCCGACGAGCGTCACAGCCTTTGCAAACGCCATCGCGACCGGCTGCGCGCGATCGAACGCGGCGTTGTCGCCGCCGCACATGACCGTCAGCTGGCCGTTGACCGCGCCGGCCTGGCCGCCCGAAACCGGCGCATCGATAAAGTGCAGCCCGCGTTTGCGCGCCTCGGCATGCAACTCGCGCGCTATCTTTGCCGACGCGGTGGTGTTATCAAACGCAATCGCTTCCTTCGACATGCCTGCGAGTGCGCCGTCATCTCCCAGCATCACGCTGGCCAGATCACTGTCATTGCCGACGCATGAGAAAACGATCTGCGCGCCGGTCGCCGCCGCGCGCGGCGTCTTCGCAACCTCGCCGCCCTATTACTGCGCCCACTGTTGCGCTTTGGATTCGGTTCGGTTGTAAACGGTCACGCGATGCCCGGCCCGCGCCAGATGGCCAGCCATCGGGTAGCCCATCACACCGAGGCCGAGGAACGCGACGGTTTGCGGTGCGGTTGATTCGTAAGTTTTGGTTGTCATCGCTCGATTGTAAGTGCCGAAGATCGGCTCAGAAGCCCGCCGCCAGTCCGTCGCGCCGCGAATCACTGGCGGCGACGTAACCCTCGACCGCGGGGTCGCCCAATCGCCAGATAAATTGCCCGGAGCCGAAGTCCATGTACGAGTCGTCAGCGCGCGAGATTCGGTGGCCGCGAGCGGCGAGCTCGTCGGCAACGTTTCTCGGCAGCGCACTTTCGATTTCAAGATCGAGCCCGCTCATTGCCTTCCAACGCGGCGCGTCGCACGCTGCTTGCGGCTGCTGCCCGGCGATCAGCATGCGCGCCAGGGTCTGCACGTGGGCTTGCGGCTGTATGTTGCCGCCCATCACGCCAAAGCTCAACTGCGGTTCGCCGCTTTTCATCAGAAACGCCGGAATGATCGTGTGAAATGGCCGCTTGCCTGGCGCCACACAATTGGGGCTGGCGGGATCAAGCGAAAAACCGGCGCCGCGGTTTTGCAGTGATATGCCGTAGCCGGGTACCACGACACCCGAGCCGAATCCCATGTAGTTCGATTGAATGAATGACACCATCATGCCGCTCGCGTCAGCGGCGCTTAAATAGATAGTGCCGCCGAGCGGCGGCTTGCCTGCAAGGGGTACCGACGCGTGCTGCATATCGATCAGGCGTGTGCGTTGCGCGAGGTAGGCGTCATCCAGCATCTCGGCCGGCGTGACCTTCATGCTGCGCGGGTCGGCAACGAACGCATACGTGTCGGCAAATGCGAGCTTCATCGCTTCGATCATCACGTGGTGCCAGTCGGCCGAGTCGACTGCGTAATCGGCGAGCGCCGAATGGCGCAACATGCCGAGGCAACTCAGCGCTG
>JACCZX010000393.1 GCA_013695705.1 Burkholderiaceae bacterium
GGCGAACAGTGTGTCGCCGCCGACCTTCGGCACGACGATCGAGTACAGCATCGTGGTGCGCGCGGGGACGTCGAGATACGAGTAATCGGTATGAAAGTAGGTGCCGCCGTCCGCAAGGCCGGCGGGCCGGCCGTCCTTGACCACGTTCGACAGGATCAGGATGTCGGAGCACGCGGGATGATGAAACTGATCGATGACGTGCGGCTCGGGCGGGCCAAAGCGCTTCGCAAATGCGTGGAACTGCGCGGGCGTCAGGCGCTGATCACGGAAGACCAGAATCTGGCCAGCGAAGAAAGCATCCTTGATTTCTGTAAATGCGGCATCGCTGAGCAACGCGGCGAGGTCCACGCCGCTCGCCTGCACGCCAAAGTCGTCCTGCAGTTTTGTTAGTGCGAGCATTAGAGCCCGCTCGCGAGGAAGCCCCCGTCGACGGCGATGGTTGCCCCTGTGGTGTAGCCCGCCGCGGGCGACGCGAGGTACACCGCTGCGCCCACGAGCTCCGAGAGTTGTCCGAACCGACCCATCGGCGTGCGTGCGATCGCGAGCGCCTTGCGCGCGTCGGACATCTTCTTCTCGTTAAGCGCGGTCATGAAGAAGCCCGGCGCGATCGCGTTGACGCGCACTCCCGTGTTAGCCCACTCTGCGGCGAGCGACTGCGTCAGCGAGACCACCGCGGCCTTGGTCATCGCGTAGACGCTGCTGCCAGGCCAACCACGGAACGACGACAGCGAGCCGATGTTGACGATGCTGCCGCTGCCGCGCTCGACCATTCTGCGGCCGAATTCGGTACAAGCCCAGAACACGCCGTCGATGTTGGTGCGCATCACCAGCGAATAGTCCTCTTCACCGAATTCAAGCGCCGGCTTGATCACCGTGGTGCCTTGCGCGTTGAGCAGGATGTCGATCGGGCCCTGCTCGGTCCAGACCTGCGCAGCGAAACGGCGCATCTCGCTCAAGTTGCTGGCGTCAATCATGTAGCCGGCGCTTCGCGCGTCGTTCTGCTTCAGTCGAGCAACGCTCGCGTCGATTTTGTTGGTATCGCGGCTTGCCACCACCACGCGCGCCCCAGCCGCCTGAAAGCCGAGCGCGATCTCGAGGCCAATCCCGCTGGTGCCGCCGATCACCAGCGCAGTTCGACCCGCGAGACTGAAGTCGGCACCGCTCATTTCAGAAACTCGGGCGAAATCAACCGCGGCAGGAACAGCGCCACGTCCGGCCAGAGGATCAGCAGCGCCAGTACCGAGAACATCGGGACGAGCATGATCATGACGTCCTTGAGGACATCGATCATGCGGATCTTCGCAATCGCGCACGAGATCATCAGGCACAGGCCGTAGGGTGGGGTGACCAGACCAAACGCAAGCGACACGATGCCGACCATCGCGAAATGCACCGGGTCCATGCCCGCCGCCATTGCCAGCGGCTGCAGGATCGTGCCGACGATGATGATCGCCGGGATCGCATCGAGGAAGCAGCCGACCACGAGGAACACGAGGGCGATGAAGAAACCGGTCTCAGTCAGCCCCATGTTCCACGCCGACACTCCGGCGAGGATCGCTTTCGGGATCTGGTAGTAGGCGAGCAGCCAGCCGAACGCCGACGCGGTGCCAACGCAGAACAGCGCGATCCCCGCGAGCTTGCCGGTATCGAGCAGCGCTTCGTGCAGGCCCTTCAGGTTCATTTCGCGGTAGACCACGATCGACAGCGCCGCGGCGTACAGCACGGCGATGCACGCCGATTCGGTGGCAGTGAACCAGCCGAAGATCTTGCCGCCGATGATGATCACCGGCGTCATCAGGGCAGGAACTGCAACAACAGCCGCGCGCATCAGCTCGCTGAAAGTGGCGCGCGGATAGGTCGGATAGCCGCGTGCCTTGGCGTACGCATGGACCGTGGCCATCTGTGCCAGCCCGATCAGCAGCCCCGGAATGATGCCGGCCAGAAACAGTGCGCCGATCGACACCGTCAGCACGCCACCCCAGACGATCATCAGGATCGAAGGCGGAATGATCACCGCCAGCACCGCCGACACCGCGGTAATGGCCACCGAGAATGACAGGTCGTAGCCCTCCCTGGTCTGCGCTTCGATGAAGATCTTCGACTGGCTGGCGGCGTCCGCGGTCGAAGAACCCGAGATGCCGGCGAAGAAGAT
>JACCZX010000217.1 GCA_013695705.1 Burkholderiaceae bacterium
GAAAGTGATGAAGAGCGGACGCGGGCTCGTGCCCAGGCCCGCGCGCTTGCCGGCCCACGCGGCTGGCTGGCGATGATCCTCGTTCACCATGTGCAAATCGAAAGTGCGTTTGATGCGGTCGAGCAGGCTGCGAGCGCCACGTCGCGACGTGCTGCGCAGAAGCAGCTCGCGCTAATTCTGACTGGCCATTCCAATGCTGAAGAGGCGGTAATTTATCCGGCGCTGGTGCAAACCGGAGAAAAGGCGCACGCAACAATGGCCTACACGGAGCAAAGCGCCGCCAAAGTGAACCTGGCAGAGCTCGATGATCTGGAGCCGATGAGCCAGGACTATATGGACAAGCTGGAACTTATTCGCGGCGCCGTTTCGCACCACATGTATGAAGAGGAAAGCACGTGGTTCCGGGAGCTGAAGGAAAAGGCGGATCCGGCAACACAGTCTAGGCTGACCCGGCGCTATCGCGAAGAAATCGAGCGCTATCTAGGAGCAGAGGCTCTGGCCGGCATGGAGGAAAGCTCGGCCGCAGAGTAGTCAGCGCATTGCGCCCCGACGGTGCTGGAAGGAGCCCATGTCTGTACGAACTGAAAAAAATGGCGAAGTTACGACAGTCATCAACGACCGCATCAATGCCCGTAACGCCGTAGATCCTGAAACAGCCGATGCATTAACTTCAGCATTTCTTGCGTTCGATAGTGACCGCACGGCAAAGGTAGCGGTGTTCTACGGCGAGGGCGGCGCATTTTGCGCGGGCTGGGACCTCAAGTACGCAAGCGCACTCAGCGAACGGGAGCGGTTCCGCACTGAGATCGTCGAGCGTTTGGCTTTCCCTATGAGTGAAGCACCCGCGCCGCGCGGCCCGATGGGGCCCTCACGCCTGGAGCTATCGAAGCCCGTGATCGCCGCCGTTGAAGGCCCTGCGGTTGCCGGAGGTATGGAGCTCGCTATGTGGTGTGACATGCGAGTGATGGCAGAGGACGCGTACTTCGGCGTGTACTGCCGCCGCTGGGGCATTCCCCTACTTGATGGCGGAACGGTGCGGCTCCCGCGCCTGGTGGGCCTCGGCCGCGCGATGGACATTGTTCTGACGGGGCGCAAGGTGGAGGCCGAGGAAGCTTTGCGAATCGGCTTGTGCGAGCGCGTCGTACCCCGCGGCACGGCGCGCGCGGCGGCAGAAGCGCTGGCGCAATCAATCGCGCGCTTTCCGCAGGCCGCGGTCTTGGCAGATCGCCGCAGCGCGTACGAGGCGCACGGCGTTTCTGTACATGAAGGATTGAAGAACGAATGGGCGCGCGGTGTGGAAGCGCATTTTGCAGAGGGCGCTGCCGGAGCGTCGCGGTTCTCATCGGGCAAAGGACGACACGGCGATTTTGACCGCATCTAGTTCGGCGGATACCGGCACGGACCCTACTCCTGTGCCGGCAGCTGGAACACAAAGTCGCGTTACGGAATTAACGAATTCAGAGGGACAGCCTCTATCTGTTTAGCGAGCTTCGCCGAATGACCATGCGCAAAATCGTACCCTGAAATTCCCGTTTTTGATGCGGGAATTTCAGGGCTCACGCCGACACTGCAATATTTGCCTCGCCGCCGAGCGACTGTATGGTCCCCTGCTGCATGTAGCGAGCGGACAACTCGGGAGCACTTGGATGATGGCTAAACCTATGGCGGCGAGCTGAGTTGATGTTCACGGACCCGCATGACCTAAGCAGGTTCCTAAATGCGCAAGCGGACAGCCACGAGATCGCGCTCTCCGAAATCCGCCACGGCCAGAAGCGTTCGCATTGGATGTGGTACATCTTTCCGCAGTACGTTGGGTTAGGACTCAGTCCGACCTCGCAACGGTATGCGATCAAGAGCGTGGCGGAAGCCGAGGCTTACCTCAACGACCCCGTGCTCGGGCGGCGGCTGGTGGAGTGCGCGGGAGCATTGCTCCGCTTAGAGGGCCGCTCCGCGCACGAGATCTTCGGTTCTCCGGATGACAGCAAACTAAAGTCCAGTGCTACTTTGTTCGCCCATGTCTCGCCAGCCGGCTCGGTCTTTGAGCGTGTGCTCGACAGATATTTTCGCGGCGAGCGCGATAGCAAGACGCTGCGAATGCTGGGTTTGCCGCATGACGGCGCGTGAACAAATCTTTCTAGCTAGACGACGCGCGTAGAGTCTGCCTCTCGCGGGAGGAGCTGGGTGGCGCTGGATTTCACGTTCTCGCCGGAGCATGAAGCGTGGCGCGCGCACGTGCGTGACTTTGCTGATCGTGAGTTACGTCCGCACAGTCGCCGCTGAGATGAGCAGGGAGACCTGCCACGCGATGCGATTCGCCGCATGGGGGATGCGGGCATCTTGGGCGTCATCGGAGCGCGTCGGCTCGGCGGTCAGGAACGCGCGATCGAGAAGGTCGGGATAGTTCACCATTTGGTGAACTATGGGTTGACCCTATAGCAGGGGTCAACTCGGGAGTTAACGGTTTACGTAAGGCTCGACGACGTCGCGTGTTTGGGGTCGAGCCGCTCCCGCAAGAAGCCCAGCACACGGTCGACCGCCGCGCGCGTCGGTTCGCCCTCACGATCAATCAGGCCAATGGTAAGCACGCTATGCGGCGGTTCGGTATTGGCTTTGGACGACTTAGCCGGCAACTCGATGCCTTCGAAGCCGTCGCCCAGCTCGCGCCGCAGCGTGGCGAAGCGCGCTGCCCGGCAAAACAGCGCGTCGCCGTGGAAGCGCACACCGAGAAAACGCAAACCCTCCTCGTCGATGCGGCGGCGCGCGTTGGCCATCGCCTGGGGCGTCGCATGAACCGCCGCGGCCTTCGCACGAGTGACGGGAAGCGGGAACGACGGGTGCCCGAGCACGGGCGCGATCACCCACGGATCGAGCGCCATGGTCAGCGCGAAGTTGCCGGTGACGCACATACCGACCACGCCGACCCCACGGCCGCCGATCTCGTCGTACGCGTGCTTCGCGAGCCCGCGCAGCCATTCAGTGATGGGGCTGGCGCGATTCTCGGCGAGACACGCGAACTCGTTGCTGATGCACACGCGCCCGAGTTGCACCATGCGCTCGACCGGGTTGGTCTTCATGCCCACTCTGCCGAACAGGCGCGGCATGAACACCGTCATGCCCGCGCCGACGACTTTGCGCGCGAAGCGGGCCACCTCGGCCGTGATGCCCGGCACCTCGTGCATGACAACAACCGCTGGCCCAGTGCCGCTGCGGTAGACGCGTCTTTGTACGCCCTGGTAGGTGAAATCGAACTGAGTGAAGTCAGGCAGGTGGTTCACAACCATCCTTATGAAGGCGCCGCCGCACTATAACTTACAGTCGGGAACGAACTGTCGGTCATACGCGGCGCGCATGGCGGTGGCTCGCGCCGAATACTCGAGCGGTGTTGTATTCGGGGGCGGAGGCCACGTGAATGGCTTTCCTTCGCATTTGCGTGCGGCAGCCCAACAGACGAGGCCACGCGGGTTGGGGCTGTAGCGATCAACGCTCCGGCCTTCGACGCGCTTTCGTTCGGCAGCAGAGTCGAATTTCTTTTCACGGACACGCTTGCCATCTGGAGCGACGATTGTTGTTTCGATCGCATAAGAGAGCATCCCTTCGGCCTTGCATACGACTCGCTCGCGGTCAATGATGATGCTTCCCTGCGGAACCTGCAACGCGGGCTCCTTGAATCGCAGATCGTTTAGAAAGCCGGGGCTCAGTGGCCATTGCAGGCTGAACTCGATCTCGTCGTTGTTCTGACGCAGCGAGCCGATATCGACGCGCGCATTGAGAAGCGCATCGTCCGGTTTGGACTCTACCCAGAGAGGCTTGCCCGTTGCGATTTGGGTCGATGTAACGGGCGGCTGTTCAGCATGGAGCGGCGCTCCGAAAAATGAAACGAAGATTGAGAAAGCGATGCGCAACGACATGAATGGTTCCTTGTGCGCCGAACCCAGGCGCGCTCGCAAAGGCTGGCGCTGCGGCGCGCGCGGTCTATCGTCGGAAGGCGGCGCAGAGACTCGCCCGCCCATTGCATAGTTCTTTGGCATTCAGCAATTGTGCCGAAGCGCGACGGGCTGGCGATCTGACGCTCTTTGAGCGTTTGCACGACGTTGGGTCGCGGGTTTTGGCCCGCGACAATCCCACTCAGGCGAAAGGCTCGACCGTCATGAAGGCACCGAGTGCGGTGAGATTGCAGCGCGCACCTAGCTGGCTCAGGCAGCGTATCGCATGGTCGGCGGTGACCGCGCCGTTTGAATGCAGCGATGACCACTGCGATCGTTCGGCTTGCACCGATGCGATGTAGCGCTGCGATTTACCGTTAGCAGGACTTTGCAAGGCGGAGACGGTTACGTTTGCAATCGTTGGCAGCGATGCAAACAGTTCGCCTACCAGACGCACCACCACCCCGAGCGCATGTTGATTGTGCAACTTGATGTGCGAAAGCTCCGACATGCGACGGATCTCGACACGGTTGCCGCTCGCCATCGCGGCTTCGCGGTCGGGGATCGCATCAAGGCCTGGCACGACGAACTCGAGTTTTACTTCGGCCTGCCCGTCGAACTCGTAGGAGACGATGGTCGGTAGCGGCCACAGCACATCGTGCAGGCACTTCATCAAATACTCCTGCATTGCGTCGAGGTTTCCGCTCTGGGCCTTCTCTTTCAACTCATAGATCGAGCGCTGCGCGGCATCCCACACGAGCCGGCGCGCGAGCCAGTCGGCGCGCACATCCAGATAGTCGTTCAGCTCCTGCGGATCAGCCGCAGCTTTTACGCGCGGATCCGTGGATATCGATGCCCTGGGCGGCCTGGGTTTCGGCTCGGTAAACGCGCGCGCCGCCACCGGCAGCACCACTTGATCGGGCGAAGGCGTCCAGCGATGCGGAAACGCGAGCGATTCGACATGCTCGTTCAAATGGGAACACACGGTCATCGCCCCTTCACGTTCCATGTCGGCTGCGCCGTCGACCACGTTGGAGACGGGATCGATCGCCTGACTCGACCGCGTTGGGCGCACGATGCGCGCGTAGCCATGGGCGTCGATGCGCACACGCGTATCACCGGTGCCGAGCGCGAACGACGTGGCCTGGCCGATGTGAGTTTCGCCGCTTTCACCGGCCAGCACGACTTGCGAACGGCGGCGATAAATAATGCTTTGCCCGTCGGCACTCGCGAATGACGGCGCCAGGCGATACGGGGGCAGCCACTTCACCTTCTCACCAAAAAGCTCGGTGTGACTGAAGCGCAAAACCACCGGCGGCGGCAACGGTTGCGCCTTGCGCATCGGAGCCTGCACGGTTTCGAAATTCTGGAAGTTCAAGTCGGGCCCTGCATGTTGCTGCCAGCCACCAATGTTGCCAAAGGTCGAAGCAGTGCAACGACGAAATTTAGTGGGTGTATGCGGCGCTGTTCTTGCCGCTGTTGGGCTGCACGGGTTTGATGACAGAAATGGAGCAAACTTGCAGCATGCGGCAGGGCAGGAACACACAGACGCTGGCGGTCGGCTGCGGCGCCGGATTTTCCGGCGACCGGATCGACGCGCCCGGGCCCGTCGTGCGCACACTGATCGAGCGCGGCGGGCCGGCCGTGATCATTTTTGAAATGCTGGCCGAACGAACGCTGGCTACGGCGCAGCTGGCGCGCCGGGCCAATCCCGAGGCTGGCTACGAAGTGCTGCTCGACCTCGTGCTGCGGCCGATCCTGGCCGATTGCATCAAGCACCACATCACGATCATCGGCAACTTCGGCGCCGCCAATCCGCGCGGCGCCGGCTCGATGATCCAACGCCTTGCAGCCGAACTCGGGTTGGCGGCGCCGCGCATTGCGGTGGTCGAGGGCGACGATCTTTCAAGCGGCGATTGCCGCCGGATCGTGCGCGATGCGCTGGAAGGCGACTTCGATGAGCATCGCTTCGTTTGCGCAAACGCATATCAAGGCGCATTTGCAATTGCGGAGGCGATTACCGCAGGAGCGCAGGTCGTGGTCACCGGCCGCGTGGCTGATCCATCGCTGGCTCTAGGTCCAGCGATCGCACATTTCGGTTGGGCCGAGACCGATTGGGACGCACTCGCAGGCGCGACCATGGCGGGCCATCTCCTCGAATGCGGCGCGCAGGTGAGCGGTGGATATTTTGCGGACCCGGGCTACAAAGATGTGCCAGGGCTGGATGACGTGGGCTTTCCGATAGCGGAAATCGCAGCCGACGGCAGTTGCATCGTGACCAAGGCTTCGAATACCGGCGGCCTGGTGGACGCGCGCACCGTGAAAGAGCAATTGCTATACGAAATTCACGATCCCGCGCAGTACTTGACGCCCGACGTGGTGGCCGATATCAGCGACGCGTCAGTGACCGAAGTGGGCCGCGACCGCGTGCGGCTAACCGGTGTACGAGGTCATCCGCGCACGCCGACGTTGAAGGCAAACGTTTTCTTCGACGGCGGCTGGCTCGGCGAAGGCGAAATCTCCTATGCCGGCGCGGGTGCCGAATCTCGCGCGCGGCAGGCGATGGACGTGATGAGTAAGCGCGTCGGGCGCGAACTTCAATTGCGCTTCGATCTGATTGGCGTGGTCAGCGTGCTCGGCGACGACAAAGACCGCCTGCTGAACGCAACCAGTGTCGGCGCTGCGACCGACGTGCGCCTGCGAATCGCTGCCAAGCACGAAGACTCGGCGCAGATCGATCGCATGTTGCGTGAGCTGACCGCACTCTGGACTGGCGGCCCCGCGGGCGGCGGCGGCGTGCGCGTCAACAAGCGGCAGCGCTTATCGTTACGGTCTTGCCTGGTGCCGCGCGAGCGCCTACCGGCCAGTTACGCCTTCCTATGAATACCGTCGAATCGCTCGAAATGCCGCTGCGCGAAATTGCGCACGCGCGCACCGGAGACAAAGGCAATCGCACCAACATCAGCCTGATCGCGTACGACGCGCGTCACTATGACTTGCTGGTTGCGCAGATAACGCCCGAGCGCGTTGCGCAACAGTTTGCCTATCGCAAGCCGAGTCATGTTGCGCGCTATCTGCTGCCGAAGCTGGCGGCGATGAACTTCGTGCTCGATGACGTGCTCGATGGCGGCGTCAACGATTCACTGAATCTGGATATGCACGGCAAGGCGCTGTCATTTCATCTGCTCGCCATTACATTGCAGGTGCCGATTGCAATGCACTTGCAGACAATCAAGGAGACTGCATGACACTCAGAAAATTGTTCGCCCTCGGCGCGATGGCGTTGGCTGCTGCTGCCGCACAGCCCGCGTTTGCACAGGCGCAGGATTATCCGAAAGGCCCGGTCAAGATGATCGTGCCGTTTCCCCCAGGTAGCGCTACTGATCTCGCAGCGCGGGTGATCGGTCAACAGTTGCAGAACGCTCTGGGCAAGCCGTTCGTGGTGGAAAACAAGCCGGGCGCCCAGGGAACCATCGCCGGCAACGAAGTCGTGCGCGCCGCGCCCGATGGTCAGACGCTGCTGTTCACTTCAAACACGGCCATCGCGTCAAACGTTCCATTGATGAAGAAGATGCCATACGACCCCACCAAGGATTTCGCTCCGGTGGCTGGCGTTGGCACCACCGCGTTGGTGTTGATGGTCAAGCCCGACTTTCCGGCGAAGAACTTGAACGAGTTCATCACGTACGCAAAACAGCGGCCGGGCAAGCTCGCTGCGGGCTACGGCTCAACCAGTTCGCAGATCAGCATCTCGCGGCTTGCCAAGATGAGCGGACTCGACGTGCTGTCGGTTCCCTACAAAGGGATACCGCTCGCGGTCAACGATGTGTTGTCGGGCCAGGTGCACTTCACGTTTGTCGATCTTGGCAACGCAATGGCGCAGGCCAAGGGCGGAACGCTGCGCCCGATCGCGATCACCGCGCCGCAGCGCAATCCTCTGGCAGCTGATTGGCCGACGCTGGCAGAAGTATTACCGGGATACGACATCACCGCGTGGTTTGCGATCGCAGCGCCGGCCGGCACGCCAAAGGCGATTGTCGATAAGTTGCATGCAGCGACCGCGAACGCATTGGCGCAAGCGGAGGTCAAGGACAGGCTGGCAACCATTGGCCTGGCACCGATGCCGATGACGCCCGACGAACTCTCAAAATTCATCGCTTCCGAAGTCGGCAAGTGGACCCGGCTGACGAAGGAAGCTGGCATCGAGCCCGAATGAAACAGCCGATCATGCTTGTCACCGGCGCCAGCCGCGGTATCGGCGCCGAGATCGCGAAGCTCGCTGGCCGCTCGGGATACAAGGTCGGCGTCAACTTCAATCGCAGCGAGAAAGCGGCGCGTGAAGTGGTCGCCGAAATCGTCGACCACGGCAGCGCCGCGATTGCGTTGCAGGCCGATGCCGGCGACTCGGCACAGGTTGTGAAGATGTTCGAGCAGATGGATGCAGAATTCGGCAAGCTCGACGCACTGATCAACAACGCAGGCATGCTCAGTAAATTCGAAGTTGCAGATTCCGATCTTGCGCAACTGAACGAAGTTTTCTGCGCCAACATATTTAGCCACTTCTTTTGCTCGCGCGAAGCAGTGCGCCGCATGTCTACCGACCATGGCGGACGCGGCGGCGCGATCGTCAACATGTCGTCGGTTGCTGCACGCACCGGCGGGTTGGCCGGCGGCGCTGCATACGCGGCCACCAAAGGCGCAGTCGACTCGTTCACGATGGCGCTGGCAAAGGAAGTCGGCACGCAAGGCATTCGGGTCAACGCAATGCGGCCGGGCTTGATCGCAACCGAGATTCACCAGGTGCACGGCGGGCTCGAGCAGATGGAGAAGCTCGCGAAAACTGCGGTGCCATTGGGCCGCTCTGGCTCAGCCCTCGAAGTGGCGGAAGTCGCGCTGTGGCTGGTATCGGGCGCGGCTTCATATGTGCACGGCGCGATCATCGACGTATCCGGCGGGCGCTAGTGGCCCGGCAGCAAGTCTGGTCAAGCGCGTGCGGCCAATGCCGCGTTTTAGTTTTGGTTCAGGACGCTAAATCCCGCTTGACGCAAGATCGCGCGCCTGTTGCGTCGTTTGTTCAGTCGTCAGTGCATGCAGCGGCGGCACTACGCGGGCCCACTCGGGGTGTTTGTATTTCACTGCCAGCGCTTGCTTGACGGCCGCGATCACGGGTGAGCGAGCGAGAATCGCGCGCTGCGCGGCCGCGGTTGCGATTGCGCGCTCGCCTTCCACCGTGCCACGCGCTTTCCAGCCGGCGGCCGAGGCACGCACGGTGACGTTGACTGTGGCCGAGATGCAGCCAGCCCAGCGATAGCGGTCTGCGTCGTTCAGCGTGCCTTCGGCGCTCGGAAAGACATCGAAATCTTCGACGCTTGATGCCATTTGGATGGCATACGCAGTGTCGCCCGAGCTGTCTTTCAATCCGATCAGTTGCTGCGGATATTTGGCTTTCAACGCCTGCACGAAATTGGGCAGATACGGCACGCCGGAGAGTTGCGGAAAGTTGTAGAGATACAGGCGCAGGTCGTGCGCACCGACGCGGTGAATCAACTGAGCGAAGTAAGCAAGCAGACCGTCTTCGGCTACCGGCTTGTAATAAAACGGCGGCAGCACCAGCGCCCCGGTGTAGCCAAGGTCGCGCGCCGCCCGCGTAAGTTGCACTGCGTCCGTCAGCGACGCCGCGCCGGTGCCGACCATCATGCGCGCCAGCGGCAAACCCGAGCGCGCCACTGCCTGCATTACGGCAAGCCGCTGGTCGACCGAAAAGGAAGTCGCTTCGCCGGTGGTTCCGAGCAGATTGATGCCATCGCATCCCTCGTCAAGCAGTGTGCGGCAATGCTCGATCAGACGATCGATGTCGACAGTGAGGTCCGCGTTCAGCGGCGTGGCGGCAGCGGCGATCACGCCACGAAGTCGAATGGTCATATTGTTGGCGGAACGAGAAAATCGAAGTCGCAACCCTGGTCGGCCTGCAACACGCTGCGCATGAAGAGCGCAGCGTAACCGCGTGGCAGGGTAGGCTCGACCACGGCGCCCGCGCGAGTGCGACGCCGCGCGAGCTCGTCGGCGTCAATCAACAGCTCGATTCGGCGTGCCGCTACATCGAGCTCAATGCGTTCACCATTGCGCACCAGCGCAAGCGGCCCGCCGACTGCGCTTTCGGGCGTGACGTGCAGCACGATGGTGCCGAACGCAGTGCCGCTCATGCGCGCATCTGAAATGCGCACCATGTCCTTGACGCCGGAACGCGCGAGTTTCTTCGGAATTGGCAAGTAGCCCGCCTCGGGCATCCCCGGCGCCCCTTTCGGGCCGGCGTTGCGCAATACGAGCACGTCGTCGGCGTTGACGTCGAGCGCGTCATCGTCGATGCGCGCAGCGAGGTCCTCGAGCGAATCAAACACTACCGCACGGCCCGTGTGCTGCATCAGTTGCGGCGATGCGGCCGATTGTTTGATGATCGCCCCGCGCGGCGCGAGATTGCCGCGCAACACGGCCATGCTGCCGCTCTGATTCAGCGGGTTGCTGCGCGGGCGTATCACTGCCTGCTCGTGCGTCTCAGTCGCGGCGTTCATCGTGTCGGCCAGCGTGCCCACCACCGTGCGTGCCTTGAGATCGAGCAGATCTTCGAGTTCGCTCAACAGGCGCGGCACGCCGCCAGCCCAGTGAAAATGCTCCATGTAATGCTGGCCCGAAGGCTTCAGATCGATCAGCACTGGCACTGCGCGACCGAGCGTGTCGAACTCGTCGAGATCGATTTGGATGCCGAGCCGGCCAGCGATTGCGGTCAGGTGAATCAGCGCATTGGTCGAGCCGCCGATGCTCTGCGTGACGACGAGTGCGTTGCGGAACGCCGCCGCCGTCATGACCTCGCTGGGCCGCGGCCCTTTTTCTGCAAGCATAACCGCCGCGCGGCCGCTTGCTTCGGCACAGCGGATCCGATCCGCGTGCGTGGCCGGAATCGTCGCCGCCAACGGCAGGCTCATGCCGAGCGCCTCCACCGCGCACGCGATGGTGCTGGCGGTGCCCATCACCATGCAGGTGCCGGTGGTCGGCGCGAGCCTTTCATTGATGACCTCGATCTCCGCAGCACCGATGCGATCGGCGCGAAAGTCGCTCCATAGGCGGCGGCAATCGGTGCACGCGCCGAGCGCTTCACCCTGGTAGTGGCCGACCAGCATCGGGCCCACCGGCAGCACGATTGCCGGCACGTCGGCCGATGCCGCGGCCATCAGTTGAGCCGGAATCGTTTTGTCGCAGCCGCCGATCAGCACCACCGAATCCATCGGCTGCGCGCGGATCATCTCCTCGGTATCCATCGCCATCAGGTTGCGCAGAAACATGCTGGTCGGGTACGCAAACGATTCGTGGATCGAGACGGTCGGAAACTCCATCGGCAAGCCGCCGGCGAGCAACACGCCGCGCTTGACTGCCTCTATCAGCTTTGGCACGTTGCCATGGCACGCGTTGTAATCGCTGTAGGTGTTGGTGATACCGACGATGCGCCGCTGCAGGGCATCATCCGAATAGCCCATCGCCTTGATGAAGGCTTTGCGCAAAAACATCGAGAACTCGGCGTCGCCGTAGTTCGTCAGGCCGCGCTGTAAGCCCTTCATTTTCGATCTCGAATCAATCCACTCACGCAGATTACCTTGCATGCGCAATAGCGGGACGAGCGTTCCGCTGCCGCGCCTCTAGACTCAGGCCATGGAATCGTACGACGCGCCTGACAGCAACCTCCCGGCTCATCCACCCTCGCCGCGCAAACAACTCGCTAATTCGGGGCGATTTCGCGCCAAGCACTGGAGCCAGCAGCGACACCGCGTTGGGTATCTGCGGCAGCACTGGCGCGGCGATCTGCCGCTGGCCGCCGCAGTGATCGTCAGTGCCGCGTTGGTGTGGGCCGCGGTGCAGGCAATTGCGTTCGCATCAAGGCAAGTGCCGATTACCGACTACCCGGTCGGCTCTTCTCTGCTGTGGCTGTTTGAAGTGCTGGTGCTGATCGTCGGCGCGTTATGGTGGGGCACCGGCGTTCAGCGTTCGGCCATTGAAAGCGTCGATCGTGGCGGCTCGATGCCAGTGGCCGCGCTGACCGGAATCGTCGGCCTCGGCGCATTCGTGTGGGTTGCGATGTTCTGGTTTCAATCGGCGCGCTACGTGATGCCCGAAGTGTGGGCGACGTTGATTGGATCGTCGCCGCCCGCTACGGTACAGCTCGACACGCGGTCCAATCAGCTCGTGCTGGAAGGCGGCCTGGAGTTCGGCAGCACGCGCGCTGTACGCGATGCGCTCGACGCCAACCCGAATGTGCGCATCGTTCGCCTTGAAAGCCGCGGCGGGCGCGTGGCCGAAGGCCTCGCACTCGGCACGCTGTTACGCGATCGCAGCGTTGACACCTTCGTCAACGGGGAATGCAGCAGCGCGTGCGTTACGGCGTTCGCCGGCGGCGCGCGCCGCATCATTGGCAACGGCGCGCGGGTCGGCCTGCACAGCGCGGGCGGCGCAGGTTTCAGCGCTGATACTGTCGCTTCGGCAAACCGCCGCAGTGATCAGTTCATCGCCGCGCGCGGTGTTGATCAGCGCGTGCTCGAAAAAGGCGCGGCGATCGCCAACGATCAAATCTGGTTTCCGTCGTCGCAGGTGCTGCTGAGTTCAGGACTCGCCACCGAATCCGTCAGCCGTTAACACCGCGCGTTACGCTCCGCCTTCATTGACTGGAGGGAACGATGGCGTTGCTGATTGCCGGCTTGATCGTTTTCCTCGGTGTCCATTCGGTGCGCATCTTGGCCGACAACTGGCGCACCGCGCAGATTGCAAGGGTCGGGCCGAAGGTGGAAGGGCGGTTACGCGCTTCTTTCGCTGATCGGCCTGGCGCTGATCGTGTGGGGCTACGGCCTGGCGCGCCAAGCAACGGTGGTGCTGTACACGACGCCGACGTGGACCCGACATTTGGCCGCGCTGCTGACGTTAGGTGCGTTCGTGCTGGTCGCCGCTGCCTACGTGCCGCAGACTCGCATCAAGGCCAGAGTCCGGCATCCGATGGTGGCCGGCGTCACGGTGTGGGCATTTGCGCACTTGCTCGCAAACGGAACGCTGGCCGACGTGATCCTGTTCGGTTCGTTCCTGGCATGGGCGATATTGAATTACTCCGCCGCAGTGCGCCGCGATCGCGAGAAAAACGTCGGCTATGTCATCGGCCCGATGTCGCGCGACGTGACAGCGGTGGCGATCGGCGCGGTGACGTGGGTGGTGTTCACGTTTTGGCTGCATGGTTGGCTGATTGGAGTTCAGCCGCTCGGAAATCTGTTGCAAGCGCTCGCGCCAGCACTCTAACGACGTGCGTGGCGTGGCGCGCTCCGGTGGCGCGTGTACCGTCGGCGATCTGATGTCGGCAGCTGGTACCGTCGGCGACAATTAGTGTGTCTTGATCGGCTGCGCGCACGGCGGGTAGCAGCGATAGCTCGGCCATTTTCATCGAGATGTCGTAGTGCTTACGTTCATAGCCGAACGCCCCAGCCATACCACAGCAGCTTGAATCGATCACGTCGACTTGCAGATCAGGAATGAGCTTCAGCACGTCGACGGCAGGTGCGAGCGCGTCGAACGCTTTTTGATGGCAGTGGCCGTGAATCAGCGCGCGCTTTTCGCGTATCGGCGTCAGCGACAGATTCAGCTTTCCTGCACGGCTCTCGCGCGCCAGAAATTCTTCGATCAAGAGTGCGCTCGATGCAAGTCGCTGCGCGGATTCGCCGAACCCCATCACCAGAAATTCGTCGCGCATCGATAGCAGACAGGAGGGCTCGAGGCCGACGATGGTCGCGCCGCGTTTCACGTGAGGCATCAGCGCCGCCAACGTGCGTCGCGCTTCGGCCTTCGCTTGATCGACCATGCCGGTTGCGAGGAACGTGCGGCCGCAGCACAGCGGACGGCGGCTGCCGTCGCCAGGCAACGCGATGTGCACGGTGTAGCCGGCCGCCTTGAGCACCGTCAGCGCATCGTGCGCAACTTCGGACTCGAAGGCATTGCTGAACGTGTCGGCGAAGAGGACCACTTCGCCGGCGGCGCCGCGCGACTGCGGCTCGATGCTGCCGTCGGCACTCATCGGATACATCAGACCGGAGAGAAATGTATCGCTGCGCCAGGACGGCAACGATCGCTGCGCCGCAAACCCAAACCAATTTTCGGACAGCGCCGCAGCGGCCGGCATCGTGTTGCGCAAATTGAAGAGCCACGGAAGTCGCGCGCCCCAGTGTGCGTAGTGCGGAAGGTACGCAAT
>JACCZX010000408.1 GCA_013695705.1 Burkholderiaceae bacterium
TAGGGAATGTGCACCGCTGAGATTTTGGCCTGCGACTTCAGCAGTTCCCCCGCCATGTGGCCGGCGCTGCCGTTGCCGCCCGACGCGTAATTTAGCCGCGCCGGATTTTTGCGCGCATATTCGATCAAATCACGCGCGTTGCGGATGCCGAGCTGATCGGCACGCTCCGGCGTCATCACCAGCACGTTGGGTACGTGTGCGATCAGCGTGATCGGCGCAAAGTCTTTTATCGGGTCATACGGCAGCTTTGAAAACAGCCATGGATTGACGGCATGCGTAGCGACCGCGCCGATCACCAGCGAGTATCCGTCAGGTGCCGACTTCGCAACCTGGTCGACGCCGAGATTGCCGCCGGCGCCGGGACGATTTTCGACCACGATCACGCCGAGTGATTCCTTGACGCCATCTGCCAAAGCGCGTGCCGCGGTATCGAGTGGGCCGCCGGGCGGGTAGGGCACGACCAGTCGAATCGGCTTGTTCGGATAGGTAGTTTGGGTCGCGGCCGATTGTGCTGCAACCAGTTGCGCCCAACTCGATGAAGCAATCGTTGCTCCGAAAACTTGCAGTACACGTCGTCGATTCACGCTGCCTCGCTGCTTTTTATATCGAAGCCTTAGTATCGCTGATCCTCAGCACCGGCTCGTCATGCTTCCAACGCTCGCATCTTCACGCTTGACGATCGATCCTATTGTTCCGGCTCACGCGCCGCTGCTGGCTCATTTTTTTCGTCGCAATGAGACGTATCTGAAGCCCTGGGATCCACCGCGGCCGGAAGGCATCCGAGGCACCGGCTTTTGGAGAGCCGAATGCGAACGCGCCGTGGAGGAATGTAACGATGGCGTGGTGGCACGCTGGCTGTTGTTCATGCGCGGCGATCAATCGCAGGTCATCGGCCGCATCAACTACACGCAAATCGTAAGGGGACCATTTCAGTCGTGCGTGCTGGGCTACGCACTCGACGCCGCGTTCGAAGGCCGCGGTCTGATGCACGAAGGTTTGAGCGCGACGATCGCGCACGTGTTCGACGTTATGCGATTGCATCGTGTTCAGGCGAGCTATCGGCCCGAGAACGTGCGCAGCGGTCGTCTGCTGCACAAGCTCGGATTTCAGCACGAGGGACTGGCGTCGCAATATTTGTTCATCGATGGCGCGTGGCGCGATCATGAGGTCACCGTGCTGTTGAACCCGCACTTCGACGACGGAATTTTTAAGCGCTCGACCGCTGATTGAATGAGTGGGCGGCATCTGCAGCTTCGCTGTCGGACGCAGCGCGAACCTGAACGCAGTCGACCCGCGACCCCGACGGTCCAGCGCGCGCCCAGTCGCTGAGATGATTTAACGCAGTCTCTTCGCCCGCCGCCAGCGCCTCAACGCTACCGTCACCGAGATTACGCACCCACCCTGCGAGGCGCAGTCGCCGCGCTTCGATGCACATGAAGTAGCGAAATCCAACGCCTTGCACCGCGCCAGTGATTCTGTAATGCAGCGCAGGCAACTACACCACCCCGCGCGACATCAACTCGCTCAGTTGCGCTTCATCGACGCCGGCGTATGTTCGCAGCACGCTGGCTGTGTGCTCGCCCAACATCGGCGGGGGCAACTCGTAGACCGGCGGTGTCGCTGACAGCTTGATCGGATTGGCAACCATCGGCACTGTTCCGGCAAGCGCGTGCGCCAGGTCGATGCGCAGTCCGCGTGCAGCGACCTGGGGATCTGCCAGCGCGTGAGCGATATCGTTGATTGGCCCACACGGCACGCCCGCCGCATCGAGCTGTTCCACCCACGATGCCACGGGCCTCGCACGCAGAATCGGGTCGAGCGCGGCGATCAATGCCTCGCGGTTGCGCACCCGATCGGCGTTGCGTCGATAGCGCGCGTCCGCCGCAAGGCGCGGCACACCGGCGACTTCACAAAATTTGATGAACTGCGAGTCGTTGCCAACGGTGACCACGATGTGCCCGTCGGCCGCGGCGAACACCTGGTACGGAACGATATTCGCGTGCGCATTGCCGGCGCGCTGCGGCGCCTTGCCCGACGTCAGGTAGTTCATGTTCATGTTGGCAAGCATGGCAATCATCACGTCGTACAGCGCCATGTCGATGTACTGGCCTTCGCCGGTGCGGTCGCGGTGCGTAACCGCCGCGAGAATTGCTACGGTCGAGTACATGCCGGTCATCAAATCGGATACCGCAACACCGGCTTTCTGCGGACCGCCACCGGGACGGTCATCGCGTTCGCCGGTGATCGACATGAACCCGCCGACGCCCTGCATGATGAAGTCGTAGCCAGGACGGTTCCGATGCGGCCCGGTTTGCCCAAACCCGGTGATCGAGCAATAGATCAACTTTGGATTGATTGCGGCCAGTGCGGCGTAACCAAGTCCGTACTTCGAAAGCTGCCCAACTTTGTAGTTCTCGACAACGACGTCGCACTGAGCTGCGAGCTTGCGCACCAACTCTTGGCCGTCAGTGGTCGAGATGTCGAGCGTCACCGATTGCTTGCCGCGGTTCGCCGACAGGTAATACGCGGATTCGGACGTTTCGTTGCCGGTTGCGTCCTTCAGATACGGCGGCCCCCAGTGACGCGTGTCGTCGCCGCTGCGCGGCCGCTCGATCTTGATGACTTCGGCGCCGAGATCGGCCAATAATTGCGTGCACCACGGGCCGGCGAGCACACGCGTCAGGTCGAGCACACGCAAATGGCCAAGCGATTTCATCGATAGTGGATCGGCGGCGATCGGTGATTGCCTACACTTTGCGCGATGCTACGCAAACTTTCGCCGCGCACACTGCGCATCCTGATGAATATCTGGCCGCCGTTTGTAGGCGCGGGGATTCGCGTGCGTGATATTGCGCCCGACTTTCGCAGCGTCACAGTCGACATGAAGCTGCGTTTGTATAACCGCAACTACATTGGCGCGCACTTCGGCGGTTCGCTTTACGCAATGACCGATCCGTTCCTGATGTTGATGCTGGTTCATGCGCTCGGCGAGGAGTATCGGGTATGGGATAAATCGGGCTCGATCGACTACATCGCGCCGGGACGCGGCCGTGTGTTCGCTCGCTTTGATTTGCACGACGACGATCTGATCCAGATTCGTCGGATGACCGAGTCGGGAGACAAGCACCTGCACCTGTTCGGTGTCGACGTGAAAGACAACGAGGGCATGGTGGTTGCGCGTGTCGAAAAGATCATTTACGTCAGGCGCAAGCGAAGTGTTCGCGTTGATGGTGACGCCGCATGAGCGCGCAGATATCGTGGCCATATCCGCGGGTGCTGGCGCATCGCGGGGGCGGCAAGCTGGCACCCGAAAACACGATTGCGGCGATCAAGGTCGGACTCGAGCACGGTTATCGTGCCGTTGAGTTCGATGCGATGTTGGCCGCCGACGGCGTTCCGGTATTGATGCACGACGCGACGCTGCAGCGCACCGCGCTGAATTCGGGCACCGTTAGTGCGCTGCACGCTGCCGACTTGCAGCGCATCGACGTTGGCGGCTGGCATTCGCTCCGCTTCGTCGGTGAAACTGTGCCGACGCTTGAAGCGACGCTAGATTTTTGCCGCGTCCATCAGGTCTGGCCAAATATCGAAATCAAGCCGACGCCCGGTTTCGAGCGCGCCACCGGGTCAGCGGTGGCGCGAGTAACTGCGCAGTTGTATTCTGATCAGATATGCGTCGATGGCGACCAGAGGCAACACGCCGACGCGCGGGTTCCGCTGCTGTCTTCATTTTCGCGCGACGCGCTGATGGCGGCGCGCGACACTGCTCCGGCATTGCCGCGCGGGTGGCTGGTCAATGGTGTGCCACCAGACTGGTACGAGCAATTGCGGCGGCTCGGCTGCGTGTCGCTGCACGTCAATCATCGCTATTTGACCGCCGAGTTGGCACGCAAGATCACGCAGGCCGGGGTCTGGCTCTTTTGCTACACGGTGAATTCGCCACAGCGCGCACGCACGATCGTAGGCTGGGGTGTCGATGCGTTTTGCACCGATCGAATTGACTTGATAGATGCCAACGTGTCATGCCCGTGAAAACGGGCATCCAGTCTTTTTTTCCGTACCGCTGGATTCCCGCCCGCGAGGGAATGACAGGCACAACCTAAACCGGTGGTTGCGTGTCGATGAACGAGGGCCGCGCGGCGATTTTGTCGTAATGCCGCGCCAGGTTAGCGTGCCGGCTGCGCCAGTCAACGTGCTTGAAGCGAAAGTCCAGATAACCGAGTGCGCAGCCGACCGAGATGTCTGCCAGCGAATACGATTGACCGTTGCACCATGGCTTCTCTGCCAGGCCGTGACTCATGGATGCAACCCCGGCATGCACCTTGTTCATCTGCCGATCGAGCCACTTCTGGCTCTGCTCCTGCGCGGGGCGCTGCGTCTGCTCAAGTCGAACCAGAATCGCTGCGTCCGAGACGCCGTCGGCCAACGCTTCCCATGTGCGCACCTCGGCGCGCTCGCGGCCATTGGCCGGAATCAGCTTCGCCACCGGAGTCAGCGTGTCGAGATATTCGACGATGACGCGTGAATCGAACAGTGCACCGCCGTCCTCCATGATCAGGCACGGCACCTTGCCGAGCGGATTGGCTTCATGGATGCGCGTGTCCGCCGCCCACACGTCTTCCAGCTCGAGTTGGTATTCAAGTCGTTTTTCCGTCATCACGATGCGGACCTTGCGCACGTACGGGCTTGAGAGCGAAGCGATCAGACGAATATTTTTGGACACGTGGCACGCTGGGAACGAAAGGAAAACGAGTATATCGGCGGCGCGCCGCGCGGCAATAGGGACACGCCAGCAAATTGCGGTTATGCGAAACAACGATGCGCCGTTGCTACACTGCATCGCCTCGGAACGTTCGGTGCCGAGGTTCTGTAACGCGAGTTCCGACCATCACGCGAGTTCCAAACCATCGGCTGTTTCTAAAGTGCCTGTCGAACTCGTTTCGCTGACTGCAATTTCGCCGCTCGACGGCCGCTATGGCCGGCAAACAGCCGAGCTGCGCGACATTTTTTCCGAGTTCGCGTTCATGCGCGAGCGGCTGCGAGTCGAAGTCGCGTGGTTATCCGCGCTTTCGTCCGCGGGCCTGCCGGAATTGCCGCCGCTATCCGAGGAAGTATCGCGCGCCCTGCAGCGGCTGGTCGCCGGCTTCAGCGTCGACGACTGCACGGAAATAAAGATGATCGAGGCCGAGACGAATCACGACGTTAAAGCCGTCGAGTATTTCATCAAGCGCCGGGTCGGTCCCGCACTTGGCGCGGCTTCTGAATTCATCCATTTCGCATGCACGTCCGAGGACATCAACAACGTATCGCATGCGCTGATGCTCGAACGTGGGCGTGCGGCGCTGCTGAGCCGCCTGCACGCGATACACGGTGAGCTGCGCAATTGCGCGCATCTTTATGCCGATCTGCCAATGCTGTCACGCACGCACGGCCAGCCTGCCAGCCCGACCACCGTAGGCAAGGAGTTCGCCAACGTTTCGGTGCGGTTTGCGCTCGCGATCAACGCGATATCGCGCGTCAACGTTCCCGCAAAGATGAACGGGGCGGTTGGCAATTACAACGCCCATGTGGCAGCTTTTCCCGGCGTCGACTGGGAATCGTTGGCACGCCAAGTCGTCGAACAGCTTGGGCTGACATTCAATACGCACACGACTCAGATCGAACCGCATGATGCGATGGCGGTGCTGTTCGATGCGCTTGCGCGCGCGAACACAGTGCTGCTCGACCTCGACCGCGATCTATGGGGCTACATCTCGCTCGGATATTTCGGGCAGAAACTGAAAGCCGGCGAAATCGGCTCGTCCACGATGCCGCATAAGGTCAATCCGATCGATTTCGAGAATTCGGAGGGCAATCTTGGGCTGGCCAACGCGCTGCTCCGGCATCTGGCCGAAAAACTTCCGATCTCGCGCTGGCAGCGCGATCTGTCCGATTCGACCGTGCTGCGCAATCTCGGTGTCGCCTTTGGCTACGCGTTGATCGGCTACGAGTCGTGCCTGCGTGGCATGCGAAAGCTCGAAGTCAACGAAGCGGCTTTGCGTGCTGACCTGGACGAGGCGTGGGAAGTGCTGGCCGAGCCGGTGCAGACGATGATGCGGCGCTACGGGGTAGCAGATTCCTACGAGCAATTAAAAGCGCTGACGCGCGGCAAGGGCATTACGCGCGACGCTTTGCACGAGTTCGTGCGCGCACTTCCAATTCCCGCAGAGGCGCGAGATTCGCTGCTGGCACTGACTCCTGCGACTTACATCGGCAAAGCTGCTGAACTTGCGCGCCGTGCGTAGTGTCCAAAAGGTCGGCTATGCTTTTCATTCGAAATTCCGAGGAGGTTCCCTAATGCAGCGACTCACCCAATTCGTCTCCGTTGCAGCGTGTATTGCAGTTACTGCGGCCATCGCCTTGCCCGCCGCCGCCCAGTACGCTAAGCCCGAAGACGCAGTCAAATATCGACAAGCGGCATTGACCGTGCTCGGCAGCCACATGGGCCGCATTAACGAGCAGCTGAAGTCGTCCTCGCCGAACATACAGGCCATTCAAACCAGCGCAGGTGTCGTCGAGTCGATGTCCAAACTTCCATGGGACGCGTTCGGTCACGGCACCGAGACCATCGGCAATACGAAGGCCAGACCTGAATTATTCAAGAGCGAAGCCCAGGTGAAGGAGCTCGCGGAAAAAATGCAAGCGGAGGCCACGAAGCTGAATGCGGT
>JACCZX010000409.1 GCA_013695705.1 Burkholderiaceae bacterium
GTTTGTAGGCTTGGGTTCATGCGTTCTCCACGAGTGGTTGATGAACGGTACTCAGGGTTGGCATTCTAGTCCGTCAAAGGCCCCGATTTTGGCCCGTCAGACCGGCGGCACCCGCACACTGATTCGAGTGCCGCCATCGTAAGCGGTGTCGATATGAAGCGTTCCTGCGTGCCGCTCAACGATGCGAATCGAGCCGATCTAATAAAGCCGGCCCCCCGCCAACAGCGTTGCTACCAACGCGACAGCGGCGCACACGATCGCTATCCAGCGGCTGATGTAAGCCTCTCGCGCGCTTCGCCGTGCCGCCTGCGCAAATTTCTCAGCCGTACTGACAGCGCGCTCGCGGCGATTTTCCCGGCTCAGCCTTTCCGCGATTTTTAGTTCTTCACGCTCAACGTAACGAATTGCCGTCCGCACAGTTTGCGCGTTCGTTCCGAATGCACCCGTCGCAAGGGCCGAGTTGACGGCGTCAAGCCCACCGTGTTGCTGCGCCCAAGCTTCAACGTCCGAGATTGTGTTGAAGGTATTCATTGGGCAAACGATAGCGCGGGCACGCCAGCATTTCGCACACGAGGTTTTCCCTTTCCTTACAAACAGAACGCGCCAAACGCTTGCGCGCTACGACGACGAATGCCTAAGCCGCTTCCCCCAAATAAGCCTCACGCACCTTCGGATCGTTCAGCAGCGACTTCGCATCACCACTCAAAGTAATCAACCCCGATTCCATTACGTACCCACGATCCGCCGCCTCCAAAGCAAGCCGCGCGTTCTGTTCGACCAACAGCATCGGCACCTTGCGTTCGGCCACAGAGCGAATCACATCGAATACTTTTTCAACCATTAACGGCGATAGCCCCATCGACGGCTCGTCGAGCAGCAGCAGCTTGGGCTGGCTCATCAGCGAGCGCGCCATCGCCAGCATTTGCTGTTCGCCACCGGACAAGGTGCCAGCCAGTTGTTTCGCGCGCTCCTTTAAGCGCGGAAAGATTCCGAACATCTGGTCGATGTCGCGCCGAATGCCTTCCGTGTCCTTGCGCACGAACGCTCCCATCTGCAGATTCTCGGTAACGCTCATGCGTGCGAAAACACCGCGCCCTTCGGGCACCATCGTCAGGCCCTTGGTGAGCAGTTGATACGGCGCTTGTCCCCTGGTGGTGGCGCCCATGTAATCGATGTCACCGCTCCACGCCTGAGTGCCGGTAATTGCTTTCAATGTCGTTGTCTTGCCCGCGCCATTGGCGCCGATCAAGGTCACCAGCTCACCTGCTTTGACTTCAATATCAATACCCTTGACCGCTTGAATTCCTCCATACGCAACCTGAAGGCCGCGCACACTGAGAACGATGTCGGTCATGCGGGCGCTTTGGTCGCAACGTTGGTGTGTGCGGCGCCAAGGTAGGCCTCGATTACAGCGGGATTGCGCTGCACTTCGGATGGCGGGCCGACCGCGATCATCTTGCCGTAGTCGAGCACGGTGACGCGGTCGCACAGGCCCATTACGAGCTTCACGTCGTGCTCGATCAGCAGGATCGTGACGCCATCGCGACTGATTGCTTCCAGCAGGCTTCGCAGCGCGAGCTTTTCAGTCGCATTCATGCCGGCCGCCGGCTCGTCGAGTGCAAGCAGCTTCGGTTCGGTCGCCAGCGCGCGCGCGATCTCGAGCCGGCGCTGGTCGCCATACGCCAGTGTGCGTGCCTGATAGTCGGCGTACCTGGCAATGCCGACATACTCGAGCAGCTCGAGCGAGCGCTGTTTGATGGCGCGCTCTTCGGCTACGGTGGAGCGAGTGCGCAAAATGGCGCCGAGTGCGGTGGCCCTGGTGCGTACATGGCGCCCCACCATCACATTTTCGAGCGCCGTCATGTCCGGAAACAATCTGATGTTCTGAAACGTTCGCGCGATACCGGCCGCTGCGACCTTGTGCACTTCGTTGGGAGAGTACGAAGCGCTGTCGAGTTCGAATTTTCCGGAATCCGGCGCGTACAGACCGGTGATCACATTGAAGAACGTCGTCTTGCCGGCGCCGTTCGGGCCGATCAGTCCGTAGATCTGACCGCGCTCGATCTCGACCCCCACGTCGGACAGCGCTTGCAAACCACCGAAGCGCTTGTTGACGCCGGCGACGCGCAGAACGATGTCCGGCACGATTGCTGGACTCACGCCGCGAGACGCGAATGCTTGCGCACGACCGGATTGATGCCGTGCTCGGGCGCGGGCCACAAACCCTTGGGCCGATACAACATCACCAACACGAGTGCGAGGCCGTAAAGCATCATGCGAAGAACTTCGGCCTCGACGATCACTTGACCGAAGAGCGCCATTTGCACCGGCGTAACGGTGTGCCGCAGCACCTCCGGAAACAGCGCGAGCAGCACCGCGCCGAGAATCACGCCGGGAATATGGCCGATGCCGCCGAGCACAACCATCGCAAGCACGATGATCGACTCATTCAACACGAACGATTCGGGTGACACGAACCCCTGAAATGCGGAGAACATCGCACCCGCCACGCCGCCGAAGGTCGCGCCGAGAGAAAACGCGAGCAGCTTGACGTTGCGCACGTTGATACCCATCGCCCTGGCCGCAATTTCATCCTCGCGGATCGCCATCCATGCGCGGCCGAGCCGCGAGTTCTGCAGGCGAATGCAGATCACTATTGTCACGATCGTCAGCAACAGAAACAGGTAGTAGTACAGGTACACCGAGGGCACGGCAATGCCGAGCACGTTTTGAGTCCCGGCGAAGTTGATGCCGGCGACGCGCACCGGATCAATCAGCGTGATGCCCTGCGGACCGTTGGTAATGTTCAGCGGCGCGTTCAAGTTGTTCAGGAAAATCCGGATGATCTCGCCAAAGCCGAGCGTGACGATCGCCAGGTAATCACCGCGCAACTTCAACACAGGGGCGCCGAGCAGGATGCCGAACATCGCAGCGATGCCTGCGCTCAAGGGAATCACCAGCCAGATCGAAATGTGCAGCCCGTTGGGAAACGCCTGCGCAATCCATGCGAAGTTCTGCGTCAGATGCGGCGACGCGAGCAGTGCGAACGTATATGCGCCAACTGCATAGAACGCGATGTAGCCGAGGTCGAGCAAGCCTGCGAAGCCCACCACGATGTTCAATCCGAGTGCCAGCATCACATAGAGCAGCATGAACGCCAGTGCCCGCACCCATGCATTGCCAAGCCCGCTGAATATGTATGGCAAAGCGATCAGCAGCACTGCAACGACGGTCATCGCGATCCATGCCGCGGCGGCGTTGTGGCGCAGTTTGGGGAAAAAGCTGATCACGGTAACAGCGGATCTAGGCGCGATCGGCGACGCGTTCGCCCAGCAAGCCCGAAGGCCGGAAGATCAGCACGCCGACCAGAATCACGAATGCAAACACGTCCTGATAATTGCTGCCGAACACGCCGCCGGTGAGATCGCCGATATATCCGGCGCCGAGAGACTCGATCAGGCCGAGCAACAAGCCACCGATCATCGCGCCGGGCACGTTGCCGATGCCTCCGAGCACCGCTGCAGTGAACGCCTTGAGTCCCGGCAGAAATCCCATGTAGAAGTGGGCGACTCCGTAAGTTGTCGCAAGCATTACGCCGGCAAGAGCGGCGAGGGCGGCGCCGATCGCGAAGGTCGCAGCGATCACGAAATTCGGATTGACTCCCATCAGGCTTGCCACACGTGGATTTTCCGCTGTCGCGCGCATCGCACGGCCAAGCCGCGTGCGGTTCACGAGCAGCATCAGGCCGATCATCACCATCGCCGAGAGGCCGATGACCGCGATCTTGGTCTGCGTCACCGTCGCGCCGAATATATCCAATGGCGCGTTCGAGATAAGTTGTGGGTACGTTAGATAGTTGCGTCCCCACACGAGCATTGCGATCGTCTGAATCACGATCGATACGCCGATCGCGGTTATTAGCGGCGCGAGACGCGGCGCGTTACGCAGTGGTCGGTACGCAACGCGCTCGATCACCAAGCTCAAAATGACGCATACCGGAATGGCGGCGAGCAGGCCGCCTAGCAGAATGAACCATCCCGGCAGTCCGGGAAACATTGATTGCAACAACAACGCTGTGGTGAGCGAGGTCAGTGCGCCGACGGTCATTACGTCGCCGTGCGCAAAATTGATCAAGTTCAGTATTCCGTACACCATTGTGTACCCGAGCGCGATCAGCGAATACATGCTGCCCAGTACGAGGCCGTTGATCAGTTGCTGGATGAATGTTTCCATCGGTCTCGAATCGTATCAAGGGGCAAAAAAAACGGCACCACATAAGGTGCCGTTCTGATTTCGTGCGACGTTCCTAGCGAACGGTAGACACGTATTCCATTTTGCCATTGACAATCTTGAACATCGAAATTGCGCCGCCTTTGATGTCGCCTTTGTCGTCGAATGCAACCGTGCCGGTCAAGCCGTTGTAATTGGTGGCGGGCATGGCGGCGGTGATCGATGCACGATCCGCTTTGCCGGCGCGCTTGATCGCGTCTGCAATCACGTAAACCGCGTCATACGAATACGGCGAGTAGATCTGAACTTCGGCGTTGTTGAACCGCTTCTTGTATTTTTCGACGAATGAATTGCCTTGGGACAGCTTGGTGATCGCTTCGCCTGCCTGCGAACAATGCAGCATGCCCGATGCATCGCCGGCGAGCTTGATGAACTCGGGTGAGCACACACCGTCGCCTGCAAGGAACGTCGATTTAACGCCCAGTTGCATCATCTGCTTGGCCATCGGGCCGGCCGTGGCGTCCATTCCGCCGTACATCACCACGTCCGGCTTGGTCGCCCGTACCTTGGTCAGGATCGCGTTGAAGTCGGTCGCTTTGTCGTTGGTGAATTCACGTGCCACGACCTTCATGCCTTTCTGTTTGGCGACGCGTTCGACCACGTCAGCCAGGCCCTGGCCATAGGCGGTGCGATCGTCAACGATCGCAATCGTCTTCGCCTTCAGCGAATCGGCGGCGTAATTGGCGAGCACTGCACCTTGCTGGTTGTCGTTGGCGACCACGCGGAACGTGGTCTTGAAACCCTGCTCGGTCAGCTTCGGATTGGTCGCCGACGGCGAGATTTGCGTGACATTGGCGTCCGCGTAGATTTTTGACGCCGGAATCGATGTGCCCGAGTTCAAATGCCCAACGACCGCTACTGCGCCGGAGTCGACGATTTTCTGCGCGGCCAGCGTGCCTTCCTTGGGATCGGCTTTATCGTCTTCCGCGACTAGCTCAAGCTTGTACGTTCTGTCGCCGACCTTCAGGCCACCGGCCGCGTTGATTTCTTCTACGGCCATACGTGCGCCGTTTTCGTTGTCCTTGCCCAGGTGCGCGATGCCACCTGTCAGCGGAGCCACGTGACCGATTTTAAGTACGTCGGCAGCAGGCGTTGCGGGGGCGGTTGCGGGCGTTGGGGCCGTGGCCGTTTTTGAGGCCGGTGGTGCTTCCTGACGGTTACAACCCGCCATCATTACGGCGGCGGCTATTGCCACCGGTGCAAATCCAAATAGTTGTTGCTTCATGGTTTTCTTCTCCTCGGCTGAATAATCGTTGACCGACGCATTGCCCGCAGCGCCAGACGATCTGGGAGGGCTAAGGCCGACGAACGACGGAATTGTACTCACCGCGCAAAGCACGGCAACCGGGGTAAGCGCGATGACCCGC
The DNA here is from genome assembly GCA_013695705.1 of Burkholderiaceae bacterium. Taxonomy (GTDB): domain Bacteria; phylum Pseudomonadota; class Gammaproteobacteria; order Burkholderiales; family Burkholderiaceae_F; genus JACCZX01. Next base: position 5,658 of record JACCZX010000409.1, read on the forward strand.
AGCGCTTTGTTCGTGCTCCATATGCGCTGTTCGTACACTGCACAGCATTCGTAGTCGTTCTGAAGCGAGGAGCCGCGGTGCGAGTGTTGGTTCTTGGCGCCGGCGTGATCGGCGTCAGCAGTGCGTGGTTTCTGCGCGAAGCCGGACACGAGGTGACCGTGATCGACCGGCAGTCGGGCGCGGCCCGCGAAACCAGCTTTGCCAACGGCGGCCAGATCTCGGCAAGTCACGCCGAGCCGTGGGCCAATGCCGGCGCTCCGCGCAAGATTTTGCGGTGGCTTGGCCGGGAAGACGCTCCGTTGCTGTTTCGGCCGCGCCTCGATGCTGCTCAATGGTCGTGGGGCATGGCGTTCCTGCGCGAATGCTTTGGCGGGCGCGCGGTGCACAACACGCGGTCCCTGGTCGCGCTGGCGCTTTACAGCCGCAGCACGTTGAAGCAGCTACGCGCGCAACTAGCGCTCGACTATGAGCACGTCGAGCGCGGCATCCTGCACTTCTACACAGATCACGCCGACTACGAAGTCGCGCGAAAATCCGCAGCGTTGATGCGAACGTTGGGTTGTGATCGGCGCTCAATCACCGCCGCAGAAGCGGTTGCGCTCGAACCGGCACTGGCGCCAGTGCGCGACCGCATTGTCGGCGCGGATTACTGTGCCGAGGATGAGTCCGGTGATGCGCACCAGTACACGATGCAACTGGCGCAGCGGTGTGCGCAAGGTGGCGTCAAGTTCGCGTTCGGAGTTTCTGTCAGGCGCGTTCTGACCGAGGGCGGCCGATGCGTCGGCGTTGAGGGGTCGCGTGCCGATAGCGGTGAAGAGAGAATCCACGCCGACGCCGTGGTCGCTTGCCTCGGCGTGGACACCCGCTCACTACTTGCGCCATTGGGAATTCGATTGCAGATGATCGCGGCGAAGGGTTACTCGGCGACGTTCGATGTGATCGACGCGGCGCGAGCGCCTGCGATCAGCCTGACCGACGACGAATACAAGATTGTTTTTTCGCGCTTTGGGCAGCGCCTGCGCGTCGCCGGCACCGTCGAGGTCGGCGGCGCCGGACTCGAGCTCAACGCAGCCCGCTGTGAGGCCTTGCGTCGGCGCACGCAGCAGCTATTTTCCGGCGCTTGCGATTTTTCGCGCCCGAAATACTGGGCGGGCCTGCGGCCGTTGACGCCATCCAATGTGCCGTATCTCGGCGCCAGCATCATTGACGGCCTGTATTTGAATACCGGCCACGGAACGCTTGGCTGGACGATGGCCGCGGGCAGCGGACGGTTGATTGCGGATCTGATCAGTGGCCGTCCGACTGCCCTGCCGCTTCACGTGTACTGAAATAAAAAAAGGCGCATGAATGCGCCTTTTTTCGGGCCAGATGGTGATCACATCGACAATACCCACCTGGACAATGTCTGTGCTTCCTGCTCGTTGACCTGCGGATTGGCCGGCATTGGAATCTGCCCCCAAACACCAACGCCGCCTTCGCGAATTTTTTTCGCCAGCACCGCCGGTGCGTTCTTGTCCGATTTGTATTTCGCGGCGATATCGCGATAACCGGGGCCGACCAGTTTTTTGTCGACCGCATGGCAGGCCAAGCAGTTCTTCTGCTTTGCCAGCTCGGCGCTGGCAAATGCCGGCGCGTTCATCGTCAGCACGCCGCACGCAGCCACTAGTGCGGCTACTGCGAATTTGTTCTTCATTTAGGGCTCCGTACGTTGATCAGCCTGTCAACTCATTCAAGCGGATGGCTGAAATGCATCGCTATGACGGGAGTTTAACGGTAAAGATACCGCTCGGTTGACCTCAAATACGCGTCATGGACGGGCTTATCGGAGGCTATATTTGCGATCGGTTACGTAAGCGCGGGTGGCCCCATGTGGCTCGTCTGGATCGGCGTTGTGTTGATCATTCTAAAAGTCCTCGAGATCAGCGTGTTCGGTGAACTATCTTGGTGGTGGATCGCGCTGCCGTTTGGCGTCGGCTTTTTGTGGTTTGAGCTGGTCGAGAAGCGGCTTGGCCTTGACAAGCGAAAAGCGTTCGACGAAATGGACAAGGCGAAGCAGGATCGGATCAAGAAGCGTATGGAGATCGATAAGAATCCGCGCCTGCGGAGGTGATCGGGCTGTAATGCGTGCTAACCAAATAAATTTTCGTCGGTGATTGCACCCTTGCTGGCCGAGGAGCTCATCTTCGCAAATTTGGCCAGTACGCCTGTCGTGTAGCGTGGCGCGGGTGGCTTCCATGCTTTACGGCGGCGCCCAAGCTCGTCGCCACCGACGTTGAGCTGAAGCAGCAACTGGTGCGCGTCGATCGTGATCGAGTCGCCTTCGTTGACCAGTGCCAGGT
>JACCZX010000412.1 GCA_013695705.1 Burkholderiaceae bacterium
GCAGTCGATCGCACCGGCAGCTACCTTTGGATGTGGTACGCAGACGCGCTGCTCGCGCTTGCTGCGGCATTGGTTAATCTGCCGATTCGCGAACCGAAGGTCGAGCCGGAATCTGCGGCCGCCTGAGCGCTCAATCGTCGTCTTCGTGCTTGCCTTTCGACTTGTGCTCGGTCGCGAGTTGCTGTTGCAAATTTGGCGGCGCGGGCTCGTAGTGCGAAAGGGTCATCGTCCATGCGCCGCGCCCCTGTGTCATCGACTTCAAGCGGGCTGAATATCCTTCGAGCTCGGCCAGCGGGACACGGGCTTCGACCGTCATTGCACCCGCCAGGCCGCGCGTGCCTGTGATGTGACCGCGGCGCGACGACAGGTCGCCCGTAATGTCGCCGATGTGAGATTCCGGTGCCTCGATTTCCGCGTTGACGATGGGCTCAAGCACGATAGGGCGCGCTTTGTTGAGCGCATCAAGAAACGCTTTGCGCCCGGCCGAGACAAACGCGATCTCTTTCGAATCGACCGGATGATGCTTGCCGTCGTAAACGGTGGCTCTCAAATCCTGCATTGGAAAGCCGGCCACCGGCCCGGCCGCGAGTACCGACTCGACGCCTTTCTGCACGGCGGGAATGAATTGAAACGGGATGACGCCGCCCTTGACCTGGTCGACGAATTCGAACCCCGCGCCGCGCGCCAGCGGTTCGATGCGCAAAAACACTTCGCCGAACTGCCCGGCGCCACCGGTTTGTTTCTTATGACGCGCATGACCTTCGGCCGCTGCCCCGATCGTCTCCCGGTAAGGCACGCGCGGCGGCCGCGTCTGCACTTCGATCTTGTACTGCGACGCCATGCGTTCAAGCGCCGAGCGCAGATGCAATTCACCCAGGCCGCGCAGAACAGTTTCGTTCAGCGTCACATCGTGTTCGACCAGCAGCGTCGGATCTTCTGCCATCAGTTTGTGCAGCACTTCGGAGATGCGCTGCTCGTCGCCGCGCCGCTTCGGCTGAATTGCAAGGCCGCTCATCGGCGTCGGAAATTCGAGCGGCCGCATATGAATGTGATCCTCATCGTGCGAGTCGTGCAGTACGCAATCGAAATCGATCTCGTCGACTTTCGCAATTGCCGCGATGTCGCCGGGGCAGGCCGATTGAACTTCAACTGTCTTCGCGCCCTGCAGCATCAACAGATGCCCGACCTTGAACGGCTTGCGACCACTGCCGACGAAAAGCTGCGTGTCCTTGGTGATCGTGCCCTGGTGCACGCGAAACACGCCGAGCTTGCCAACGTACGGATCGACCACCACCTTGAAGACGTGCGCCAGCACGTGTTTTTTCGAATCGGGCACGGATCGAAACTCATTGGCGCCCCTGCCGTCGACCAGGTCGCCTCTAAAAAACTGCGGCGGGTTGCCTTCGGTTGGATTCGGCAGCAAGCGATCAAAAATTTGCAGCAGCTCGTCGATGCCCGCGCCGTTCTTCGCAGATACAAAGCAGACCGGAATCAAATGGCCTTCGCGCAATGCTTTCTCGAACGGCTGGTGCAGCTCCGACGCTGCGATTTCCTGGCCTTGTTCCAGGTAGCGCGCCATCAATTCTTCATCGACTTCGATGACCTGGTCGATCAGCGCCTGATGCGCCTCTGCCACCGAAGAAAAATCGGCGTCACCGGATGGATTAAAAAAACAATCGACGACTTTGGTGCCATTTTCGGCCGGCAGGTTGATCGGCAGCACTTCCTTGCCGAACGCGTTGCGCAGATCGGCCAGCAGCTTCGGTAAATCGACATTCTCAGCGTCGATTCGGTTGATGATGATGAGCCGGCAAAGCCGACGATTCGCCGCCCATTCCATCATGCGCGAGGTGATCATCTCGATGCCGGTCGATGCGTTGACGACGATCGCAGCGGTTTCCACCGCGTCGAGCGCGCCAATTGCCTGACCGATGAAGTCAGGGAACCCCGGGGTGTCGAGAATGTGCACGCGCACGTTCGGCAGATCGAGATGCAAGGCAGACGTGCGCAGTGAATGCTGAAAACTTTTCTCGAGAGGATCAAAGTCGCTGACCGTCGTACCTCTTTCGATGCTGCCGCCAGTTTGAATCGCGCCGGCCCTGGCAAGCAATGCTTCGACCAGCGTCGTTTTGCCTGCACCACCGTGGCCGAGCAAGGCCACGGTCCTGATGTTCTCCGTCGTGTAATTCATCGACTCCTCTTTAGTGTCTCGAGGCTGTTAGCTATGCTACCCGCGAGCGTAAATGAGGACGACATGGCGACGAATCGGGAAAAACTAAAACAAGTGGCCGGCTGGATCGATCCGTATCGAGTCACCGACGGCTCGAAGTTTCGCCTGAAGAAAGTCGATCCGTCGGACACGGGCGGCTTGAAGGCCGACAAGACCGAGGCGACGCAGCGTTTGTCGACCGGCGTGCAGTGGCTGGCGGCCGAACAGGACAAACTCTACGCGCAAGACCGGCGCTCGTTGCTGCTGATTTTTCAGGCGATGGACGCTTCCGGCAAGGACAGCACCATCAAGTATGTAATGACTGGCGTGAATCCGGTTGGCGTACACGTCGTTACGTTCAAGCGGCCATCGCCGGAAGAACTTGATCACGACTGGATGTGGCGTTGCTACCGCAATCTTCCCGAGCGCGGCCGCATCGGCATTTTCAATCGCTCGTATTACGAGGAGGTACTCATCGTTCGAGTGCACGAGGAGATCTTGCGCGCCCAAAAGCTGCCCCCCGAGTGCGTCGGCAAGAACGTTTTCGATCAGCGGTTGCGCGACATCGCGGCGTTCGAGGATTTTCTTGGGCGCAATGGCACGACCGTGCTGAAGTTTTTTCTGCACGTCTCGCGCAAGGAGCAGAAGAA
>JACCZX010000436.1 GCA_013695705.1 Burkholderiaceae bacterium
CGCTCGATCGACGCGAATACGGCGTTGTCTGCGGCGCTCGCCGGCGCGCCGGCGTTAACGCCGCCCGCGGGCAACTCGCTTGCGACGCAGCTGGCGATGGTCGCCAAAGTCATCAGCGTCAGAAGCGCGCTCGGCGCCGCGCGTCAGGTGTTTCTGGTATCGATGGGCGGTTACGACACGCATGCGAACCAGGTTGTGACGCAGACCAACCTGCTGACACAACTGGCTGCTGCAATCTCCTTTTTCCAGACAACGATGGACGTAATGGGAACCGCCAACGACGTCACGCTGTTCACCGCCTCAGACTTCGGCCGCACGCTGATCCAGAACGGCGACGGCAGCGATCACGGTTGGGGTTCGCATCACTTCGTCGTCGGCGGCGCTGTAAAAGGCAAACAGATCTACGGCGCGTTTCCCGACTTGGCTCTGATGACACCGACCGATGCCGGCAACGGCCGACTGATTCCGACCACTTCGGTCGAGCAGTACGCCGCGACGATGGCGAAGTGGATGGGCGTGACTGACGCCAACTTGCCGGTGATCCTGCCCAACCTCGCCAACTTTGCGCAGCCGAATTTGGGATTCATGAATTAGCTCCGCGAATCGGCGAAGCGACCACAGGTATGCTCACTGCTCCGAAATCAACTTACGCTCGAGTTCGCCGATGAGCACCCCGCTTCCTCCCTCGCCTGCGGTCGTTGCCCCATCTGACTCGCTGGTCACAATCACCCACGTCGTCTACGCGCTGCACACGCTGAGCCTGGTGATCGGCGCGTTCGGCGCCGCGAGCATCATCGGAGCGTTCGTGTTCGGCTGGCCGTCGATCATCGCGGTGATCATCAATTACGTGAAACGCAGCGAGGTGCGCGGGACGTACCTCGATTCGCACTTCTCGTGGCAGATCCGCACGTTTTGGTGGGCGCTGCTGATGTCAGCCATCATCGCAGTGCTCGGATTCACGCTGGCGATCGTGCTGATCGGCTTTGCGATCTGGATCGTCGGTTTCTTCGTTCTCGGCATCTGGGCGATCTACCGCATCGCGCGTGGCTGGCTCGCGCTGATGGATCGCCGGCCGATGCCGTTACCAAATTGATATCTGCTCGCCCGGGCTTCGCATCATCGGCGCATCGGCGGGGCAATTGAAAGCCCGCGCAAACGCAGGAACGTTGGCGAGCGGTCCGAGCACTCGGTAGCGCGAAGGCGAATGATTGCCGGTGCGTAGTTGATCGATCAGTGCCTCCGCCCGGTATTTGCTGCGCCAGATCGTCGCGAACGATAAGAAGAATCGCTGTTCCGGCGTGTAGCCGTCAAGCCGGTCGACGGGCCGCTGCGCCAATGCTCGTTGCAAACCATCGAAGGCGATGTGAACTCCGCCGAGGTCCGAAATATTCTCCCCCAGGGTTTGCTCACCGTTGATCTTATGCTCGGCCAGCGGCGCGTAGCCTGAATATTGTTGGGCGACTCTTGCGGCGCGCTGCTTGTAGCGCATAGCGTCGTCGGCGCTCCACCATTCCGACAGGTTGCCGACTTCGTTGAACTGGCGGCCGCGATCATCGAAGTGATGCGTGATCTCGTGCCCGATCACTGCGCCAATACCTCCGAAGTTCACGGCATCGTCGGCTTGCGCATTGAAAAACGGCGGCTGCAGGATTGCCGCCGGAAATACGATCTCGTTCAAGCCACCGGCAAATGCATTGACCAGATGCGGAGACGTAAACCAGCGCGCTCTATCGACCGGCCTGTTCAGATCGGCAAGCCTTTGCCGAAATTCCCATGCATTCGCGCGCAGCCAGCTGCCCGCGTAATCGTCGCGCTCGATCGTGAGTCCGTCATACGCTTTCCAATGGTCCGGGAATCCGATCTTCAACGCCATCGCATCGAGCTTGTCGATCGCCCGCATCTTGGTTGGCGCGCTCATCCAGTCGAGCCTTTCTATCCGCGCCCGCATCGCCAACTTGATGTGTTCGACCATCGCCACTGCGCGCGCTTTCGCTTGCGGCGAGAACGCACGCGCGACATACAACTGACCCAGCCCTTCGGCCAATGGCTCCGATCCGAAGTTGCCGGTGATGCGAGTGATCACCTGCTCGGCGCGCGGTGGTTGCTCTTCGATGCCGCGGATCGCACGGCTGCGATAGTCGAAATGTGCATTGGCGTAACCCGACGGCAACGCTTGCGCCGCGGCGTCCAGCACGTGCTGGCGCAGATACGCGCGCCACACAGCGAGCGGAGCGTCGGCCGCCGTGTGCGCAACCTGCTGTGCGAAGTTCGGCGCCGCCACGTTGATCTCTGCAGCGCGCGAAACGCCAATCGCAGCAAAATACGCTGCCCAGTTAAATCCCGGCGCGAGCTTAGTCAGCGACTCGACGGTGTGCAGGTTGTAAACGACATTCGGGTCGCGCCGCTCGACCCGCGTCATTGAGGCGCGCGCGAGGCCGGCTTCGAGCGCAAACACTGCATCGATCATCGGCGCGCCGGCGTCACCACTGGACAGTTGCGCAAATCGAACCCGATACGCTTCGTATGCCTTGCGTAAGCCGAGGGTGCGCGCATCGTCGCGGAAGTAATCATCGCGATCGGGCAGTCCAAGGCCCGATTGATCGAGCACCA
>JACCZX010000014.1 GCA_013695705.1 Burkholderiaceae bacterium
CGTTATCGGGATGGGTTCAGTACGCGCGCACTGTGCGCGGCTCGACGCTGGTGGAAAAAAACAAGGAGTACGTGCAGGCGGCACGGGTCATTGGCGTCTCGCCCCTCGCCATCATGGCGCGCCATGTATTGCCGAACGTGATGGGCCCGGTGCTGGTGCTTGCCACCGTGCATATCGCAACCGCGATCATTACCGAAGCAACATTGTCGTTTCTCGGCGTCGGCGTGCCGCCCACGACGCCGTCGCTGGGAACGTTGATCCGCATCGGCAACGAGTTTCTGTTTTCCGGTGAATGGTGGATCACGATTTTCCCCGGCTTGGCGCTGGTGTTGCTCGTACTGTCGGTCAATCTGCTGGGCGATTGGCTGCGCGATGCGCTCAATCCCAAGCTGAGATAGAAGTCTTTATGGAGGCGATATGAAAACAAAATTGGCAGGCATCGCGGTTCTGGCCGTATTAGCGGGCTGCGCCAGCGCGCCCTTCTCTTACATCGACGGTAACCGTTATTTCAGAGCGGAAATCAACAGCTACTCGGTGATCGTGCTTGATATCGATGGCCGCAGCAGATTGATCAATCCGATTCCGATTGATCCGGGGCAGCATGTGATTCGTGTTCAGGGGCCGCCCACGTCGGGCTTCACATACGGCGAAACGCGAACCATCACGCTTGATGTGAAGCCTTGCAACCGCTATTACTTAAAAGCGGTGAAGAAAAATTCGCTGGAGCAGGACTTCGAGCCGCAGGTCGACTACGTCGAACCGATTGCCGGCTGCAAAGCCTAGGTTGTAGTTGAACACCGCTCCGCTGCTTGAGGTGCGCAATCTGCGCATCGAGTTTCCCACGCGCCGCGGAACGCTCGTTGCAGTCGACGACATTTCGTTTTCGATCGCGCCTGGCGAAGTTCTGGGCGTGGTCGGCGAGTCCGGTGCCGGCAAATCGCTGACCGGCGCGGCGATCATCGGTCTGCTGGAGCCGCCGGGCCGCATCGCGGGCGGTGAAGTCAAGCTCGCCGGTCTGCGGCTCGACACGCTGCCCTACGACGAGATGCGCAAGATTCGGGGCCGGCAGATCGGCGCGATCTTCCAGGACCCGTTGACGTCGCTCAATCCACTGTTCACAGTCGGCCAGCAACTGGTCGAAACGATCACGACGCATTTGGACATGTCGGCCAACAAGGCACGTACGCGGGCAATCGAGCTGCTCGCGTCGACCGGCATCCCGGCCCCCGACCGCCGCATCGACCACTATCCGCACCAGTTTTCCGGCGGCATGCGGCAGCGCGTGGTGATCGCGCTCGCGCTCGCGGCAGAGCCGAAGCTTCTGATCGCCGATGAACCGACCACCGCGCTCGACGTGTCGATTCAAGCGCAGATCATCTCGTTGCTGAAAAAATTGTGCCGCGAGCATGGAACCGCCGTGATGCTGGTGACGCATGACATGGGCGTGATCGCCGAAACCGCGGATCGTGTCGCGGTGATGTACGCCGGCCGCATCGCCGAGATCGGGCCGGTAGCCGATGTGATTCACCGGCCGCAGCACCCGTACACCGTCGGCTTGATGGGATCGATCCCGACCTTTGGCCACGAAACCGAACGATTGACTCAAATCAACGGCTCGATGCCGCGCCTGACGGCGATTCCAAGCGGCTGCGCATTTCATCCGCGCTGCGTGCACGCGTTTGATCGTTGTCCGCGCGAGCGACCCGGTTTGTTGCCGGCCGGAACGTCATTGGCCGCATGCTGGCTGCACGATGTCACCGGCGGCAGGGTGGCGGCATGAATGCAGTCTTAAAGAACACGACCAGCACGCAGTGGGAGCCGGCGGCCGATCAGGTCATCGTGCGCGCCGAAAATATTGCCAAATATTTCGACGTCTCGCCGCCGTGGCTGAATCGCGTGCTGGAGCGGCAAAAGCGCGCGATTCTGCACGCGGTCGACGGCGTCAGCTTCGAAATCAAGCGCGGCGAGACGCTTTCGCTGGTCGGCGAATCAGGGTGCGGGAAATCGACGGTGGCGCGACTGCTGGTCGGGCTTTACACGCCGACCCTCGGACGGGTCAATTTCTTCGGGCGCGATTTGCGCGAGATGAATTCGCAGCGCGGCCGCAGTCTGCGGCAAAAGCTGCAGATGATTTTTCAGGATCCGTACGCCAGCCTCAATCCTCGCTGGCGGGTGGCCGACATCATCGCCGAGCCGCTGAAGGCGCACGGGTTGATGAAGGACAAGGCGCAGATCATCGCGCGAGTCGATGAGCTGCTGCAGCAGGTTCGTCTGGCGCCGGCCGACAAGCTGAAGTTTCCGCATCAGTTTTCCGGAGGTCAGCGACAGCGGTTGTCGATAGCGCGCGCGTTGGCCACCAAGCCCGAATTCCTCGTGTGCGACGAGCCAACCTCGGCGCTCGACGTGTCGGTGCAGGCGCAGGTGCTCAACCTGATGAAGGAACTGCAGCGAGAAATGGGGCTGACGTACCTCTTTATCTCGCACAACCTGGCCGTGGTTCATCACATCTCGGACCGCGTTGGCGTGATGTATCTGGGCAAGATCGTCGAGCTGGCGTCGCGCACGACGTTATTCAAAACGCCGCGCCATCCGTACACGTGCATGCTGCTCGACGCGATTCCCGATCTGGAAATGAGTGGCCGTGCGCGCACGCCGGTGGGGGGCGAGGTGCCGAACCCACTGAATCCACCCGCGGGCTGCACTTTTCATCCCCGCTGTCCGCACGCGAACGCACGATGCCGGGTCGAAGTGCCGCTGCTCAAACTTTATCGGCACCCCGGTGGCGAAACGCAGGCCGCATGCCACGGTGTCGAGGAAAATCGAATCTAGCTGCAGCTTGACAGCGGTAGTTGCAGCGCCTGCAACACTCCAGTGTCATCCTCGACAAATGCCACCAGCGACAAATCGCGCGCGGCGGTCGACGGCACAGTCAACGACACATTGCGAGTGCCAAGAGGCAACGGCCCCGACCACGCGCGCGTGACCCGATCGTTGGCCAACGTTTCCCCGCGGTTCTCGCCCGCAGTGACCTTGGTTGAAATTCCGTTTTGCACCAGCGCGACGAACATGCGCGGGTTCTTGGCGGCGCTCGGCGCAACAAGTTCCGCGTGCGCACGCACGTCGACTTTGCCGTCGGCGGTTTCGATCTTGTCGAGCGTTATCGTGGCCACAGCGGGACGTTGATTGACTGCACGCACCTGAGCGTCGAACGCATTCTGCTGCGACCAGTTGGAATCGCGACCCTGCACGAAAACGCCGGGCGTGTAGCGCGTATTGCTGCGATTGAGCGCTGCCAGGTGTGTCTGTCGATCGTTGAATTCGCGCTTGGCGAAAGGATCCTTCCAGCCGATGTAGTCCCAATAGCCTACGTGCAACGCCAGCGGCACCGCGCGGCTCGGATCAATGCGCGACGGCAACTGAGACAGCCAGCGATCTGCAGGCGGGCAGCTCGAGCACCCTTGCGAGGTGTACAGCTCGACCAGCGCAACAGTGTTCTTCGGGCTGGTCGCCTGGCATGTGGCGGCGTAACTGCTCGGCATGGTGGCGGCTAACACGGCAGCGGCTAACAGATTTCGCATCGAATTCTCCCTGGGAGTGTGTTAGTCGCGGCCGGAGCTTGTTTCTTACCGCGAACAACCAGGATGGACCTCCAAGTAATTTACTGTGCGAATTGCAGCCGCTGCATCCAAATTGCAGCGCGGCCCGTAGTGTTTGTTGATCGGTCTGCCCCCCGCGCGAGCTCTTACCGATTTAATTTGGATTCGCGCTATTTATAATCATTCATCCGGCATCGGCCGGATCTCGACTCTGGAGAGCTACGTAATGAAACTTTCAACCGTGATGGCCGCGCTGATCGCTGCCCCATTTGCAATGGTCGGCTGCTCGTGGATGCCGATGATGTCGAGTGCGCCGGACGTGCCTGCTCCTATTGCCGTTCCATCGGGCAGCAAGATGTCGATGCGCACCGTGGGTGTTGGCGAACTGACCTATGAGTGTCGTGAAAAGCAGGGCGCGGCGGGCACCTTTGAGTGGACGTTCGTCGGTCCGACCGCCACTTTGTGGGACGCCAATCGCACCAAGGCATTGGGCAAGTACTACGGCGGACCGACCTGGGAGGCCAATGACGGCAGCAAAGTAACCGGCAAACAACTCGCGGTTTCGCCCGGTAAGGATGGAGCAATTCCGCTGCAACTAGTGCAAGCCGCACCGGCTACCGGCAACGGTGTGATGCAGGGCGTGACGTACATCCAGCGCTTGAATACCGTCGGTGGCGTGGCGCCCAAGGAGCCGTGTGCGGCGTCTGGCGCAGGGCAACGCCGGCAAGTGAAGTACGAAGCCGATTACGTTTTCTACAAGTAAGCCGTAAATCTGTGTGAACGGCGGCGCTCCGGTCGCCGCCGTTCATGTTTCTGTCAGCGCCAGTAGCGCAAATGACGCCAGCCAATGCGTGCCGACATAGTCGCCATCAATGGTTGCCGGCAACGATGCCGCCAGGTGCAGCTCGATCGCACTTTTGGCCGCCTGCTGCAGTCGCGGGTCTAATTCGGGCAACAGGCGTTCCCAGCACCATGCGCGCGACAGATTGAGTCCGTGCAGGTGAACGATTCTGGCATCGCCCGCGTCAGTGACGGTCACCGGCTGCAACCAGACGCGCAGCGCATCATCGTCCGGCCGAAACTGCACCCACCAATCGGCGAACGAGCAGCCGTCGAACACGCGGCGCATCAGTGCCGCTTCCACCAATCCGGCCGAAAGAAAGTCCTCGCCGCTTGGCTCATAGGTCGCTGGATAGCGTCGATCGCGGCCAAACCAAACGTTCGCGCGCTCGGTGACCACGTGCTGCAGCATGCGGTGCTGCGAGCTCGCGCAGTAGTCGAGCGCAAGAAGCAGCGCGAACGCGGAGTTGGTGTGCGTGCCGGCCCGGTTCGGGTACGCGGCACGCGGCAGAAAATCGACCAAGCGATCGGCGAATGCCTGTGCCAGCGGTGCGACGGCGTCACGCCATGGGGCCGCGTTGCTTTCCCGCGCTGCCAGCAGTTCGAGTTCGGCAGCGAGCTTTAGCATCCAGCCCCAACCGTAGGGACGTTCGAATGTGGCCCGATGAGGGCCGTTAAGTGTCGCGAGCTCCCCGTCGACGTTGGCCGCGGTCAGGCGCCGCGCAAAGTGCACGCGAGTATCACTTGCATGCAAGTGATCGGGGTGCAGCCGCAATAGGCGCGCCAGCGTCCAGTGCATATGCACGCACGAATGCCAGTCGTAGCTGCCGTGGAATACCGGATGCAGTTCGCGCGGTGGGCGCACGTCGGCGGCGCCGCCGAGCACCTGGTCAAGCTTGTACGGGTACTCGATTGCAACGTTGCGAAGCGCTACGCGCGCCAGCGAACCGGCAAGCTCACGATCGATCATGCAACGAGCGTAGCGCGCTCGCCTTGGGGCAGGCGGCGCCGCGCGGGTGCGGCCTTTCGTAAAACGTACTTACTTGGCCGGCTTATCGCGCGCGCTTTTGAGCAAGTCTTGCGCTTCCTTTAATCCGCGCACCGCCGCGCGTTGAATCCATAGCGCGCCCTCGTTCTTGTTTGCAGCTATGCCTTCGGCACCCGATAGCTGCGCAATGCCAAGCTGATACGCCGCGCCGGCATTGCCGCGCTCGGCTGCCCGCCGCAGAAGTGCTTCTGCCAGCGCGGAATCTTTTGGCACACCCGGCGCGCCGCGCAGGTACAGGGTGCCGAGCGACCATTGCGCATCTGCCAATCCTTTTTCCGCGGCCGGCTCGAGTAATGTTTTGATGCGCGCTCCGGCATTTTCGGGAGCCGGGCGCGCGCGTTCGACGATCTGCGCGAGGAAGTAGCGTGCCCAGGCAGCGTCGGCGTCGATGTACGGCTTCAGCACCGCCTCGGCGTCGGCCAAGCCGGTCGTCCGCGCGGCTTCGGCAGATTTCTGCAGCGCCTGTTCGTTGAAGCGATGGAACGACAGGCTGGCTATAGCTTGCTCGGCGTCGCGCAACACCGCCGGCGTCATCTTGCTCGCGCCTCCGCGCTCTGAAACGCCGACTTCGACCAGCATGGTCGAGTCGGTCGGGTGCACGCACGAGATCCCGACGACGGACATCGCGGCGCGTTGCTGATTCGATTTGGCGGCGTCCTTGCGCGGGGATTTGTCTTCCTGCTGCATAGCTTCGAGCGAATGGCGCGCGCAGCGCGTGCCGGCGTGGCGCACGATGGCCTCGTCGTGTTTTTCAATTTGCCAGCGCTCCGACAACTTGGCATGGCGTGCTCTGGCAATTTCCAGCAACGCGCTGTCGGTTTCTATCGATCGATCCAGGATTTCGCTCGACAAGACGAGCACGGCGGTGTGCGCGTCGGTCGGCGACAGATGCCGCCCCATCGAGCCACCGCGCGGTGTGCTGGTGGCCACGAACCACTCGGAGGCGGTCGGTGTGGTGACTGCAAAACCGATAAACGCCCAGGGCGCGCCTAAAGCGGTCTGCGGAATCTGCGCGACGTGCTCGTCAATGCGCGGCGGTTTATCGGCGATTGATCGTTGTGCGTTGGCGGTGCTGCCCATGAGCATGGCAGCAACAAAAAAAACTAAACTGGGATGCATTAAAGAGTTCCTTGCCGTTTTGCCGGATCATAGTGAGCCCGATGCGTAACGGTCGAACGATTTGGGTCAAAATCCTGCACCAGCACACAAGGGGGAGCTGCCGTGGCCAAGTACGGAAAGAAGGCGTCCGACAAAGTCGAAAAGGCAATGCATGAGCGCAAGGAAGGCACTTTGAAAAGCGGCCGTTCGGGAAAAAAGGTAACGAGCAAGAAGCAGGCGATTGCGATCGGACTGTCGGAGGCGCGCCAGGCGGGGGGCAAGGTGCCAACGAAAAAGTCTTCGAGCAAGAAGGCTTCGGCCAAAAAAACGTCCGCCAAAAAGTCGAGTCGGAAAAAATCTTCCGCCAAGAAGTCATTGGCCAAGAGATAACAACCAGCAAGAAAGGAATTGACCGGCGCGTCGTGTCCGCTATCGCACTTCAGGCTGTGAGCAAGCATTGGATGACACCCGTGGGTGCCGTGCATGCGGTGCGTAGTATTTCGTTCGCGCTCGACGAAGGCACGCTGAACGTGCTGCTCGGTCCATCGGGGTGCGGCAAATCGACAACGCTGCGAGTTATCGCGGGGCTCGAAACAGCCGATGCCGGCACGATAAGGATCGGTGGTCGGGATGTGACGCGTACACCACCGGCGCAGCGCAATATCGCGATGGTGTTTCAGTCCTACGCGCTGTTTCCGCACCTCGATGTTGGCGAGAACATTGTCTTCGGCCTTAAAGTGCGCAAGGTGCCTGAAGAAGAGCGCAAGCGCCGTCTTGCCGATGTGGCGGGGTTGCTCGGACTGTCGACGCTTCTTGATCGCAAGCCCGGGCAGCTTTCGGGCGGCCAGCAGCAGCGCGTCGC
>JACCZX010000094.1 GCA_013695705.1 Burkholderiaceae bacterium
CTTGTGATGCTGACCAACACGCCAGGCGTGCTCGATAAGAGCGGCAGATTGTTAACCGGGCTCTCGGCACGGCAGATCGACGATCTTTTTGCCGACGGCGCGATTTCGGGCGGCATGCTGCCCAAGATTTCATCTGCGCTGGAAGCCGCGAAGAGCGGCGTTAACTCGGTGCACATCATCGACGGCAGAGTCGATCACTGCCTGTTGCTCGAGATCCTGACCGACCAAGGGGTCGGCATGATGATTAGGTCGCACTAATCCCTCTTCGGCGCAGCGCGCCTACCCGCGCGCTTAGTACAGAGGCGGGTCGCTCGGTTGCCACGTTTGAATCGTGGTCGCGGTAAGCTCCGCGTCCCGTTTTCTGTGCCACGTCTGGAGTTTTCATGGCTGTTCGTCCGGGGCTCATCGGTCGCTTCTTCGGCGGTTTATGGCGCGCACTTAATTTCACGCGCCAGTTGATTTTCAACTTGCTGTTGTTCGCGATCGTCGCAGCATTGCTGGTGGCGTGGCTCAGCAGCGACGGACCGGTGGTGGTAGCGGCCGACACAGCGTTGATCATCAATCTGCAAGGCGATATCGTGGAGGAGTACACGATCGGGCCGCGCGAAGCGGCAGTGGCCGAAGCACTCGGTGAGCAGCGCTTTGAAACTCGCGTGCGAGACGTGCTGGCGGCAATCGATTCCGCCGCCAGAGATCCGCATATCGTGCGCGCGGTGCTGGTGCTCGACGAGATGCGCGGCGCGGGCTTGGCGACGCTGCGCGAAGTGGCAGCGGCGCTTGAGCGTTTCAAGGCGAGTGGCAAGCCGATTTACGCCTGGGGCGAGGGCTACAGCCAGGCGCAGTATTACCTCGCGGCCCACGCCAGCGAGGTGTACCTGCACCCGACAGGGATGCTGACAGTGCGCGGACTCGAGGGTACGCGTGGGTATTACAAGACTTTGCTCGACAAGCTCGGCGTCAAAGTCAACGTATTCCAGGCCGGGCGCTACAAAAGTTTTTCGGAGCCGTTCACGCGCACCGGTGCAACCCCGGAATCGAAGGAGGCTGATGCGCTGTTGTTGAATGGCCTGTGGTCTACGTGGACCGGCGACGTCGAGCGCGTACGCCGTCTTGCGCCCGGCACAATTGACGCGGTGATTGCTGATCTTCCGCAGCGGCTTGCCGCGGCAGGTGGCGACGTTGCACGTTTCGCTCAGGATCAACGCCTGGTCGACGGCCTTAGAACGCGCAATCAGTTTCGCGAGCAACTGGTGCAGGGCGGCGCTCCGCGCAGCACGGAAGATAACGAAACCTTCCGGCAAGTATCGCTGTACTCATATGTGCGCAGCACCGCGCGACAGATCGGCGGCGCCGCGGTCGGCGTAATCGTCGCGCAGGGTGAGATCACCGGGGGTGACGCGCAGCAGGGACGCATCGGTGCGCGCACCATGGCCGAGTTGATTCAGCGCGCGCGGCAGGACGACAGCATCAAGGCGGTGGTATTGCGCATCGATTCGCCCGGCGGCCAGGTGCAGGCGTCCGAGCTGATCCGCGAGCAGCTCGATCTGACGCGCAAGGCCGGCAAGCCGGTGATTGCTTCGATGGGAGACGTCGCCGCATCAGGTGGTTACTGGATCGCAATGGGCGCGGACGAAGTGGTCGCCGATGCGGCCACCATCACGGGATCGATCGGGGTCTTCGGACTGGTGCCGACTTTCGAAGGCACGATGGAAAAAATCGGTGTCAACGTGGATGGTGTGGCGACTACCTGGCTGGCGGGCGCGACCGACTTGCGACAGCCGCTCGACAAGCGTTTGGCGCAGTCCCTCGAGTTGGTCGTCAATTCGAACTACCGCGAGTTCATCGGCCTGGTGGCCCAGCGCCGCAAGTCGACACCGGAACAAATCAACGAAGTCGCGCAGGGCCGCGTATGGACCGGGGCGCAGGCGCAGGAGCGCGGCCTGGTCGATACGCTCGGCGGCATCGATGTTGCGATAAAAAGCGCCGCCAAGCGCGCCGGAATGGGTGATAGCTATCGGATTGACTACGTCGAACCCGAGCCGCGCGGCATCAATCGCTATCTGTCGCTGTTTTTCGGCCGTATCGCCGCAACAATGCGGACCGAGTTTGGACTCGAAGGCTTGCTTGGACGCGAAGGAGCCGCAGTCAAGCGTGATCTTCAGCTCGTATTCGGCGCGCGCGAGAACCCGCTGGCGGCGATCTCCTACTGTTTTTGCGAACTGCAGTAGGCCCGCGCCGACATCAGACCCCTGTAGTGAAAGTGTCTGGCCGCGGGCATTTCCCGGCCAGTTCCGCCCTTTGGCGGAGTGTGAAAGTGCACGCAGGCGCGGGCTTCTAAGATAGTATGCCTTCACGTCGGCCGCCGGCCGATCGGGTTTGTTTTTACTCCGCAGTGTTCCTAAGGCCGTCGGGTCGTCATGGACATCCAGTCGCTTGGGTCGCGTAAACCCGGTGCCCGCAAGCTGCAGATCCTGCAGACGCTGGCCTCGATGTTGGAAGATCCCAAAGGCGAGAAGGTCACTACCGCTGCGCTCGCTGCGCGGCTTACCGTTTCAGAAGCCGCGCTATATCGGCACTTCGCGAGCAAGGCTCAGATGTTCGAAGGCTTGATCGAGTTCATCGAAACAACGGTCTTTGGCCTAATCAACAAGATCAGCACTGAAGAGGCATCGGGCGTCAAGCAAGTGCGCGCGATGGTTGGCATGCTGCTCGACTTCGCGCAAACCAATCGCGGCATGACACGGGTGCTTATTGGTGACGCGCTGGTAAACGAGAACGAGCGACTGCAGGAACGGATGAACCAGATGTTCGAACGCATCGAGGCGTCGCTCAAGCAAAGCTTTCGCGTTGCAGTCAGCCAAGGCGAGCTGCCCGACTCGTTCGATCCGAGCGCGCGCTCCGCGCTGGTGCTGGCGTTTGTGC
>JACCZX010000110.1 GCA_013695705.1 Burkholderiaceae bacterium
TCATCGAGGAACCCATCGGCTAGCTGCCCGGCTTGCGCGCTCGGCGCTTGGCGGTTTTTTTGGTTGGTACCGGAGAGGTGATGGATTTAGGAACGGAGGCGGGCGCTGCGGTCGCGGCGATGCGCGCAAACTGATCCTGCAAGGTGTTCCACCAGGCCGCTGGATTGATTGGCGCCGCCATTGTTGCGCTGGAAGGACTGCTGCGCTTGTTGCTCTGCTTACCGATCTGCCTGGGAGCAAGCGGCGTGGAAGATGAGAGGCGTGCAGCATCGTCTCTCGTTTCTTCGGCCTTCATCGCGGCCAACCCGAGCGCAACTTCGGGAGGCGGCGCCGATGCTGGACCAGGGTTACCGAACATCGAAGGCAGCATTGCACCGCCGAGTCCTTTCAGCGTTGCGATCGTTGCACGCTGCACCTCCAGGCTTTGAATCGTGGTGCGCAAAATAGTGGCGTTGAGCTCCAGCCACTGTTCGACAGCGCGCAGATCGGTAATGCGTTTTTCGAGCTCATCGACGTCCAGGGTGGGTGCCAACATGCTCGGTAGCTGTGGAATTCGCGCTGCCATCGACGTCAAACTTCCAGGCGTCGGCAATCCGGGCAGACCCGCAAAGCCCCACATTTTCTTCATCAGGTCGAGACTTTCGCCGACCGGATTCGCGAATGGCAAACTGCTGCGCTTGGTGCTCATGCTATCTCCGATACGCGCGGTAGCGGCGCGATGATTTGTTCGATTGCACCAAATATTGACTGTCCAGCGACGTCGAACATCTCTATTCGCACGCGATCACCGTACTTCATGAAAGAGGTTCGTGCGGCGCCATGCTCGATCATTTCGAGGCTGCGCTTTTCAGCGATGCAGCAGTAGCCGCGGCTGCGGTCGAGGTTCGACACAGTGCCCGATCCGATGATCGAACCGGCGCGCACGTTGCGTGTTTTCGCGACATGCGCGATCAGATCAGTGAAGCTGAACGTCATGTCGTCGCCCGCGTTGGGCTCACCAACCTTGGCTCCGTTCCAGTGCACCGCGAGCGGCCGATGCACTTTGGCGTCGCGCCAGGCGTCGCCAAGCTCATCGGGCGTAATCGCGACCGGAGAAAAAGCGGTGGCCGGCTTGCTCTGGAAAAATCCAAAACCTTTGGCCAGTTCGGCAGGAATCAGGTTGCGCAGGCTGACGTCGTTGACGAGCATCAACAGACGAATCTGCTGCGCGATTTCTCTTGGCTTTGATCCGATCAACACGTCGCCGGTCACCACCGCAACTTCGGCCTCGAAGTCGATTCCGTGCTCTTCACTTGGGCACACAACGTCATCGTGCGGGCCGAGCAGATCGTCGCTGCCGCCTTGGTACATCAGCGGATCGGTCCAGAATGAAGGAGGCATCTCCGCGCCGCGCGCCTTGCGTACCAGCTCGATGTGATTCACGTACGAAGAACCGTCTGCCCATTGATACGCACGCGGCAGTGGCGCCATCGCCTGTTTCGGATCGAATGCAAAAGCGTGGCGCGCGCGCCCTTCGTTGAGCGTCTGATACAAATCTTCGAGTTGCGGCGCGAAAAAATCCCAGTCGTCGAGCGCGGTCTGCAGCCGCGCTGCAATGCGCGAGGCGTGCTGCGCCTGTGACAGATCGCGCGAGACGACCACCAGCAGCCCGTCGCGCGACCCGTCCTTCAGCGTTGCCAGCTTCATCGAGCGATCGATTTCTTCATATCCACGGTATCTTAGCGTTCGTATTTGAGCGTTCATACGTCGCACGCTTTAGCCGCGAGCAAGTCCAAAATCGATCATGTCGACCGGCGTTTCTGACCCTGCGTGGCGCAGCCCATCCTGGCGGCGGGCGGCGTCCGTGTTCGCGCTGGTTTTACTTTTTCATCTGTGGGCGCTTTATATCTTTTCGCGCGGACTGTCGGCGGTGGCTCCTGCGGATGTGACGCAGACCACCATGTCGGTGTCACTGCTGGCGCCGCCTCCTGCAACTACAGTCGTGACCGAAGCACCGCGGCCGGCGCCGCGACCGCGCGCACGTAACGCACCAACGATCACGCCCGCAGCGCCGACTCCCGAGCCTGCACCCCCCGCTGAAGTAGCGCCGCCCGCTGTTCAAGCGCCGCCGACCATTGCGGCCGACCCACCGGTGGCGGTGCCGAGTGCGCAAGCGTCGGCGTTGCCACCGGGTGTTCAGGCGTTGCCGACCAAAGGCCGCATTGTGTATCGGACCTCGTACACGCGACTCCTTGGCATCAAGGCGTTGACGTACGTCGACTGGTCGATTGATCCCGACAAGGCGACTTACGAACTCTGGTTGCGCACCGTAGATCCCGCCGGGTTACTCGATCTGCGATCGACCGGCACGCTCAAGTCGTTCGGCATCGCGCCCGACAACTACACCGAGAAGATCGAGATCGCGAATCGTGAATTGCGCGCGGATTTCGACTGGAAGATGAGTGCGGTCAGCTTTATCGGGCGCGGGGCCGGCCAGCCGGTGGCTTTCGGCGAAGGCACGCAGGATCCGTTGTCGTTGCAGTTTCATCTGCCGCTCTTGGCGCAAGCGTATCCGTGGCGCTTCTCGCCGGGCTCAGAGGTAACGTTCGCGGTCGCCCGTCGCAACGTTGAACAGTATTCGTTCGTGGTGGAAGGATTCGAGCCGACCCGCATCGACGGCATCGACGTTATGACGTTGAAGATCGAGCGCAAGCGCGGACCGGGCGCAAACCGCAGGGTCGAAATCTGGATGGCGCCCGAGTTTCAGTGGCTGCCGGTGCGGCTGCGGTTTACCGACACCAATGATGAGGTGTGGGACAGCATCCTGGCGCAGCTGCCGAACGAGCCGCCGCCGCCGGATCGGATCGTGCAGGAGCCGGTGAAGCCGTAAACGCTGCTCCGAAAATTCCACCCTCGTTCAAAACACGTTGACAGTGGCGTTACAGCTTGGGCACGGACCTTGCCGATAGTCCATTGCCGCGAAAATAGCGTGCAGACGTTTCTGACCCATCTAACGAAGGAGTTTCAAATGAGCACGAAGACAATCC
>JACCZX010000141.1 GCA_013695705.1 Burkholderiaceae bacterium
CGGCCAATGTCGTACCTTCGGAAATGATGCGGCTGAACACGTCCACACCAGCGACTCCTCAGGCGCAGCAAAACCCGCTTGGGCTCGCGGCGATGGACGCAGCGGGTTTTCCAAATGGCCGGCGGCCGGGTGACGATGTGGTCGATCTAACGCTGCGAGTCGCTATGGGTGCGCTATGCGTGCTGACCGGCCCGGCGGACACGCTCGGTGTCGGTTGCGCAGCGGCTGCAGCGCCGTCGGGTGGCTTGCCGTTTACCGATGGCGTGCGCCGGGATGCAACCACATTCAGGGCCGCATTTCCCTACTTCAACACGCCGATTCCCGGCTCGTTCAATTAGGAGCGGCCATGTTGAAACAAAAAATCATCGGCCTGACCGCCGCGATTGCGCTGGCTGCGGGATTAACCGCATGTGGCAGCTCGGATGATGGCGATGGTGGAGGCGCACCGCCGCCGGCGCCGCCTTCAACCGAAGTGCCCGCCAGTGCCAGCACGGTTGCAGGCTTCTTTGCCTTCTTGTTGAGCCTTGCGAGCAGCGAGACGTCCGAGCCGATTGCGGTGGGTACATTTACGGCGCCCACCGACGACACGGGCGAGCCATCGACGCTGTAACAACGGGAGTTAGATAGCAGTAGTGCGCAGCTGCAGCCACTCTGCAGCTGCGCCGCTGAGATGCGGTGCCACTCGGCGCCGCACTTCGGCGTGATAAGCGTTTAGCCATTTCACTTCGTCTTCGCGCAGCAACGTACGATCGATCACGCGCGTGTCTATAGGCGAAAGTGTCAGCGTCTCGAACTCAAGGAACTCGCCGAACTCACTCGGCGGTTCGAACTTCGCAAGCCGGTTCACCACCAGATTTTCGATGCGTACACCCCACCGCTCGGTCCGGTAGATCCCGGGCTCATTTGAAGTCACCATGCCGGGCTCCATCGCCGTTGCCGGTTCGGGCGGCAGATGCGGTGTGATGCCGTGCGGCCCTTCATGCACATTTAAGAAGTACCCAACTCCGTGGCCGGTGCCGTGCCCAAAGTCGACGCCTGCGGCCCAGATCGGCGCGCGCGCGAGCGTATCGAGCATCGGGCTGCGAGTGCCGCGCGGAAACTTCGCCACTGAAAGCGCGATCATTCCTTTCAACACCAGCGTGTAGTCGCGGTGCTGCGCGGCGGTTGTTTCGCCCACCGGAACCACGCGCGTGATATCGGTCGTGCCGTTTTGATACTGGCCGCCGGAGTCGATCAACAGCAAGCCGTTGCCGACCCGACCGGGCGTGCAGATCGTCGCGTGCGACTCTTCGGTGGCGCGATAGTGCGGTAATGCGCCATTGGCGTTAAAGCCAGCGATCGGATGAAAGCTCGGGCATACGTAGCCCGGCCGCCGTTCGCGCGAGGCGACCACTTTCTGCCCAACGGTGATCTCGGTAATCGTCTCGTGCCCGAGTGCCGCTTCGAACCAACTGAAAAACTCCGCCAGCGCCGCGCCGTCCTGTTCCATCGCTGCGCGGATGTGTTGAATCTCCGCTTCGCTCTTGCGGCTCTTCGCAAGCGTTGAAGGATTGATAGCTTCGATGATCGTGACGCCAGCACCGACTGCTTCGCGCAGACCAAGCGTCGTGCGGCGCGGATCGATCAGCAAACGCGCGCCCGTTGGCAGCGTCTGCAACGTGGCGATGGCCCGATTGTATGGTGCCAGCGCGATGCCGTCGGCCTGCAATCGCGACGCCAGCGGCGCGTCGATCTTGCCGTCGGCCACGAACAATGTCGCGTGCGTGGCATCGAGCAAGAGATGCGCGATGAATACCGGGTTGTAGCTGACGTCGGCGCCGCGCAGGTTTGTGAGCCACGCAATGTCGTCGAGCGTCGAGATCCAGTGGTGCGTGGCTCCATGTGCCTGCATCTGCTGACGCACGGTCGCAAGCTTTTGCACGCGCGAGGTCGCGGCAAATGGCGCCATGTGCTCGAACACCGGCTGCGCCGGCAGCGATGCGCGGTCATCCCATACGTCGTCCAGCAGATCGAGATCGGTGCGCAGCGTGACGCCGCGTTCGTTCAACGCCGCTTGCAACGCGCGCGCGCCGGCCAATCCGAGTACTGCCCCGTCGACCGCCACCACGGCATCGCGTGCCACGTTTTCCGCCAGCCAGTCGAGATGCGCCGCGCTGCCGGCACCGCCGATTTTCATCAGCGCTATGCCGGTGCCCGCAAGCTGCGCTTCGGCCTGCGTCCAGTAGCGGCTATCCGCCCAAACCCCCGCGAAATCCTGTAACACCACCAAGGTTCCGACCGAACCGGTAAATCCCGAGAGCCACTCGCGGCCTTGCCAGCGGTCGGGTAAATACTCGGACAAATGCGGGTCGCTCGACGGCACGACAACCGCGGCAATTCCTCGGCGTTGCATTGCGCGGCGTAGTTTTTCGATGCGCGACCGTACTGTGCTGCGACGGGCGTCAAGAGTGTCCATAAAGACTCGGCGAAAGCAAAATCGAAGTGTAGAGCGGTCGCCGATATGGTCCGTTGACCATCGACCGGGGCGATTAGCACTATCACGGGATACGGTGGGAAAACGCAAATGCGTTTGATCATCCAGAAAACTTATGAATTCGGTGGCGTGAACGGCCGATCGCGGCTGATCATTTTTGCGTTGCGTGCGGTACGCTGCAACCGTCATCGATGCGCATGGCGATTGCATTCGACCTCTTTGCAATGGCGTCTGAACTGATCCGCAAAGCCAAGGTGCCGACACTGGCCGGCGCCGACGTATTGGGCGTGACTGCGGCGTGTGATCAGTGTGGCGACTCGCTGGGCGGTCTGCGAGTGGTTCGCAGGCCGGTTGGCGCGTCGATGCGGGCGTTTTGCTGCAACGGCTGTGCGTTCATCGCCGAGCAGCTTTTTCTGGCTCATGCGGGCAGCCGCGATCGCGCTTCACTTGGCGCGCTGATCGCAGCCGAAGCAGAGGCCAGCTCGGCGGCGATCGAAGCGGCGACAGCCGCCGGCTCGCATCTGCAACTTTCAATTCGCGGGATGGTGTGCAGCGCGTGCGCGCTGATGATCGAGCAGAGCTTGCGGCGCGTCCCGGGCGTGGCCAAAGTCAGTGTCGATTTCGCGACGCATGCCGCGTACGTCGCGTTCGATCCGAAGCAGGTGACGCGCGGCGAATTGCAGCGCGCCATTGAGCGCGTTGGTTACGACGGCGGGCGAGTTCCGCGTGACGATGCACGCATCGGCGCGCAGATGCGACGCATCGATCTGGTGCGAGTCGTGGTCGCGTGGCTGGCGGCGGCGCAAGTGTTGATGCTGTCTCTGCCGTTATATGTCGCGGCGCCCGGCGCGATTTCGGCCGAGATCGAACGGTTATTGCAGGGCGCGAGCTTCGTGCTGATATTGCCGGCGCTGCTATTTTCAGCGCAACCACTTTATCGCGCCGCGTGGAGTCAGCTACGCATGCGGCGTGTCAGTGCCATCGGGCTCGAGCTGCCGACCGGCGTGGCGATCAGCGTAGCGGTGGGCGCCAGTGCGTTTGCCGCCATCATGTCGCGCGGGCCGATCTATTTCGATGCTGTCGCTCTCGTCATTGCGCTCGCGGTCAGTTCGCGCTGGGTGCTTGCGGGCGGCGTGTGCGGCGCGCGTGAACATGTCGAAGCAGCGCGGCGCCATTCGACGCGGGCGCTGCGCCTGGTCGCATTTCCATCCTCGCTGGCGACCGAATTTGTCAGCGGCCAACAGCTCAAGGCCGGTGCTCGCGTTTTGGTGCCGCCGGGCGAGGAGGTGCCGGCCGATGGAGTGGTGGTGCACGGCCGATCGAGCTC
>JACCZX010000146.1 GCA_013695705.1 Burkholderiaceae bacterium
GCTCGCGCCACGGGTTCTCTGCAGTTTCCTGCTCGAGCACTTCCCAGTGCGCCTGTACCTGCGCGCCGGGCCGGATCGGCATCAATTGCAGCGGCCACAGCAGGATCTGCCTGAAGTGCCGCACCGCCGTAGTGAAATTATTGGATGGTTCCGACACGTCGTCTCTCCGCGCGCGCAGTGTAATTCGCCGTCATCGAGTGCGGGCCCCAGACTTCGGCTGCGTCCGATGAAAGACTCTGAGAATCTGAAGCAACACCTTGCGCGCGTGGCGTTGGGCGATCGCGCGGCCTTTGCTCGTGTTTTTCAATCGACCAGTGCGCATCTGTTTGGCGTTGCGATGTTCGGCAACACACCAGGGTCTTTCGCAATCGTCGTCATCACGGCACGCAAGCGTTTTGTTGACAGTCGGATGAGTACGCTCGATTAACTGTTAGCCGTAATATCCGTGGACTTCGAGGAGTGTCCATGATCATCACAGCAATGAAATTGCGTCCCCTTCGTCACACGGCGAGCGCGCTGATCTTGACATCGCTGGTAAGCGTGGCTTTCGCCCAGGCTTATCCGACCAAGCCGATTCGGCTGATCGTGCCACTTGCCCCAGGGAGCACCGCCGACATTGCGTCGCGCTACACCGCGCAGGAACTGAGCAAAGCGCTGGGGCAATCGGTCGTCGTCGAAAACAAGACTGGCGCCGGCGGCACGATTGCGATGGCGGAGCTCGCGCGTTCGGCGCCCGATGGCTACACGATCGGCTTCGCTTCGCAGGGAACGCTGGTATTCAATCAGGGCATCTATGCAAAACCAGGGTACGACTCGACCAAGGACTTCGCACCGGTCGCGCTGCTCGGTGGTGTATCGAACGTGATGATCGTTCATCCGGGCAACAAGGCTGCCGCGCCCGCCGAAGTGATTGCGGTGGCCAAGGCGAAGCCAGGCGAATCAACTTTCTCTTCGGGTGGGGCTGGCACCAGTCATCATCTGTCGGGTGTTCTGTTTGCGCGCACCACCGCCACCGAGCTGGTCCACGTGCCTTACAAAGGCGCTCCGCAAGGGGTCCTTGCAGTGATGACCGGAGAAGTGACGATGGGTTTTTTCAACACGCCCACGGTGATCAGCCAGATCAAGGACGGCAAGGTCAAGGCGCTTGGTGTCACCAGCCTTACGCGCTCACCGCTGCTGCCCAGCGTGCCGACGCTCGATGAGCAAGGTGTTAAAGGCTACGAAGTCAACACTTGGTTTGGCTTTGTGGCGCCGGCCGGCACGCCGGCTGAAGTTGTCAATCGTCTCAACGCCGAGCTGATCAAAATTTTTACCAGCGCAGAGACGAAAGAAAAGCTCGGCCCGCAAGGGTTCGATTTGTCGCCCCCGCTGACACCGGCCGCGTTTAGCAAACTGATTGCCGATGACCTGACACGCTGGGTGCCGATTGTCAAAGCCTCGGGCGCAAAGGCGGACTAGCCAGCGCCTGGTCTTGTTTCCCGCGCGATAGGCCCCAGATTTCGGGACCATGAAAAAAATCCTTGTTGTTCGCGATGTTAGGGGCCGCGCCGCCACACTCACCCTGCCGGAGGGTCGCACTCTGGCGCTGATCGTCCTGCGCGGCACGGTGTTGGTCAATGCTGCCGAGGTTGCACGTGAGGCGCAAATGGTGCTGCTCGATCGCACCGGCACCGACGTGGTGATCGAGGCCAATACAGACTCCACCGTGCTGCTGCTGAGCGGCGAACCGATAAACGAACCTGTCATCGGCTACGGCCCGTTCGTGATGAATACTCAGGCCGAGATCGCCCAAGCGATGCAGGATTTCAACGGCGGCCGCTTCGGCCGCATGGCAGTGCGAGCGGCAGCCTAGAGTCCGACTGCTTCCGCTACCAGCCGCTTCAACTCGCGACGCAACTTGTCGCGAACCGGCGCGAGCTTGCGGCTGCGATTCAAATTGTTGACCTCGAACGGATCGCGCTCGAGGTCGTAAAGTTCATCGAGTTCCCCGGCGCGACCCCGATTGACCCAGTGAATGTACTTGTAGCGGTCAGTGCGCACCGCCTTGTACGTCATGCCGACCAGCCACGGCATCGCCTGCTCGGCCCAGTATTCAATCAGAATCGACTTGCGCCAGGGTGCACGGCGCGGTGCAAACAGCGGTAGTAGTGAACGCCCTTGAATCTGCGGGCCCGGTTTGCCGCCGGCGAATTCGATCAACGTCGGTGCAAGGTCCTGGCAGATGACAAGCTCGCGGCGGCGCGAGCCCGCTTTGACTTTGCGCGGATAGCGCACCACGAATGGCGAACGAATGCCCTCTTCGTACGCGAAGCGCCGCTCAGGCCCGAGCCCGTGCTCGCCGAAAAAGAAACCGTTGTCGCTGAAGAACACGATGAACGTGTTATCCAGTTGCCCGCTCTTTTCGAGCACGTCGATAATGGCGCCAACGCCTTCGTCGACCGCCGCCATCATGCGGGCGCGCAACCGGATTTCTTCCTGCTCGCCCGATTGCAGCGCCGACAGGATCGCTTGCGATGCGGCGCCCGACTTCATCGCAAAGGCGTCGGCCCATGCTGGCTTGCTTTTAATAACGTCGGCAGGTGAAAGCATGTTCGGTGTGCGTGGAAACATCGCGTCGCGGTACAAGTTTTTATGGCGCTCGGCCACGACGTAACCGCCTTGCGCCGAGATGCGCAAAGTGCCATCGGCCGCCTGCTCCGCATCGGGGTGCACCGCCTTGTGCGCAAAGAAAAGCGAAAACGGCTTGGTTCGCTTGCGCTGCAAGAAATCGAGCGCGAGGTCGTTCATGATGTCAGTGATGTAGCCCGTGTGTTCGACATACTTGCCGTCGTGGTTGAGCCGCGGGTCGTTGAGCTTTCCATGCCCGTCGTAACTGACCCACGTGTCATAACCAGGGCGCGGCATGCCGTCGTTGCCCATGTGCCATTTGCCGATGTGCGCGGTTTCGTAGCCCAGGCGCTGCAGTTCGATGTGATAGTTCGGCAAGCGATGACTCATTGCGTCGCGCGCAACGTTGTCGATGATTCCGTGGCGGCTGGCGTACTGCCCGCTGACGATCGATGCACGATTGGGCGAGCAGATCGGCGTCGTGTGAAACGCGCGCTCGAACATTGCACCTTCTTGCGCAAGCCGATCGATATGCGGCGTCTTCAAGTACGGATGACCACCGGCGCCGAACTCGTCGTAGCGCAGGTCGTCGATCAGGATGACAAGAAAGTTGGGCTTCATAGCGACACTGTTGAGCATCGTACGTGACCTTCGACGCGCGGATCACGGCGGCGTAGATTGCGACGATGCATCAAGCACACACCATCATTCAAATACAGACTCCGGGACGCGGGTTCATCGAGATCACGCGCGACGTGCAACGGTGGGTGACTGGCTGCAAGATCGACAATGGACTGCTGACAGTGTTCATTCGTCACACTTCAGCCAGCCTCTTGATTCAGGAGAACGCCGACCCGGAAGTTACGCGCGATCTCGAGCGCTTTTTCGCGCGCTTGGTGCCCGACGGCGATTCTCTGTTCGAGCATTGCACCGAAGGCCCGGATGACATGCCCGCGCACGTGCGAGCCGCGCTGACGCAGACCCAGCTTTCGATTCCGCTGATCGGCGGCAAGCCTGCACTTGGCACGTGGCAGGGCATCTATCTCGTCGAACATCGGACCCGCGCTCATCAGCGCGAAGTCGTGTTGCATCTGCTGGGCGAATAGCGCGCACGTGCGATCATTAATTGACCGAAGGTGCCGGAGATGAGTCGATGAGACGGCGTGGCGCGCGCATCGTCGTGCTCGACGACTACGAGCGCTCGCTACGGCGGCTCGCAGACTGGACCGAGCTCGATCGTCTGGCGGAGATCGAGATCCATCACGTTCCATTGCGGGGCGCGGCGCTGCTCGACGCGCTACTCGATGCCGACGTCATCGTGTTCGTGCGCGATCGAACGCCGCTCCCAGCAAACCTGATTGAGCTTCTGCCGAAGCTGCGCTACGTAGTCTTCACCGGCGCGCGCAATACTGCTTTGGATGCGGCCGCACTCGCTGCGCGCGGCATTCCGGTCAGCCACACCGAATGGGGGCCGTCGAAGGAAAGCACGTGCGAGCTGACGTGGGCGCTGGTCCTCGCAGCCGCCAAGC
>JACCZX010000149.1 GCA_013695705.1 Burkholderiaceae bacterium
CGGCAATAGCCAAACCGGCAGTATTTCTGGTCGCAGCGGGTGCTGTGTACCCGAGGCCGTAGCCCAGAGCGTCGCTCGTGGGATTACCGGAGGCCAGAATATCCGCCACATTGATCTTGGCCGCCGAAGCCAGTCCAAGGCCCTCCGATACGCGGGCGCGCACCGTGTAGTCCTGATAAGCGGGCAGCGCGATGGCCGCCAAGATGCCGATGATCGCAACCACGATCATCAACTCGATCAGCGTAAAACCGCGTTGTGCGCGGGCGATTTGGTTCTTAATCATTTAGAGCTCTCCTAGGAGTCAGACAACACACGGCCCCATGCCGATGCCAGACATACTCCAAGTTCTATGCCATGTTGTTGTGGGTAATTTAAGAGGAAAACCGCAACTAATTCACGCTTTCCCTGACGCGCATCGTCACATGATGGTGCCGATTCTTGTCACGGGATACCAATTTGTGACTGGCTCATCTGGTCGGATGATGGGCTTTGGATTCACTGGCGAGAGAGCGGTTGCAACGACTGGATTCCCGCTGCGCGGGAATGACAACATCCGCCGCCTCTGCGCGTGCGGCAAGCGCTTCCGCGCTACTGGAAAGACAACTGCTTACGCTGCGGCTTGTATTGCGGACGGTTCGTTTACGAACTCCATGCGCACACCCGCGAGTTCGATCACATCGCTGTTTTTCAGCGGATGCGCAGCCGAACCGAGATTGATGCCGTTGATGGTCGGGAAGACTTCGCCTTCAACGTGCGCGATGAAGTAACCCGTCGGGCGCCGCGTGATCACTGCGACCTGATGGCCAGGGCGGCCAATGGTCGTTAGCGCTTTGACTAGTTGCAGTTCGCGCCCTTCATTCGCGCCCGTCAAGATCTTGACCGACGCTGCCGCGGGGCCGTCTTCGCCACCGCCTGGCTGCCGGATCTGAATCGTCGCCGGGCCCGGGCCATAGAACTCGCGGCGCAGCGGCTGCGAGGTGTCGATATCGACTTCGCCTTCGGTGCCGGTGGCGCCGTCGGCCAAAAACTTCAGGCGGTACTTGCCGATCTCGACCGAGTCTCCGCTTTGCAACAAGTGTTTCTTGATCGGCTGACCGTTGACCGTGGTGCCATTGGTCGAGCCCAGGTCTTCGAGATAGACGTCGCCGGCCGAGCCATAGATGACCGAATGCTCGCCACTGACGGCGAGGTTGTCGATCACGATGTCGTTGTGCGAACGGCGGCCGATGGTGGTGCGGTCCTTGGCAAGACCCACTTCACGCAGCACGACGCCGTCCAAACTCAGGACCAGCCTAGGCATAGATTCTCCCTCGGCCATCATTTTCTACCTTCGATCATCTTGCCAGAGTGCAAAAAGGTTGCCAATCAACGGCTTACTTCGACGATACGGGACACTACGCGGGTGCCAACTCGCCGTCGACCAGGTCGCCCTCAGTCACTTCAATCGCGGCTGCCGCGTATGCTTTTATTTCCCCGACGGACAATACTCGAACCAGGATCACAGAGATATTGTCACGACCGCCCGATTCGTTGGCCAGATCGACCAGTCGTCGCGCGGTTTCGTGCATGTCCTCTTCGTTTATCGACAACAAGCCCTCGATTTCGTAACTACCAACCATCTCGGTCAAGCCATCCGAACATAAAAGAATGACGTCACCGGCGAACACTTCGACGTTCTGAATCTCGGGTTCGATATCGGCGCTCGCACCAAGCGCGCGCGTGACAAGGTTCTTCGCAGGCAGCGAGCGCGCCTCTTCCTCGGTAACCATGCCGGCGTCAAGCAGCTCCTGCGAGAACGAATGATCGCGCGTCAGTTGTTCGAGCATCGAATCGCGATAGCGGTACAGGCGCGAATCACCGGTGTGCGCGATCCATAGTCGCCCGCCGAGAAACCAGCCGATCACCAAAGTGGTGGCCATGCCTTCGAACGCGGTGCTGTTCAACGCGGCGTTGTAGATGCCGGCGTTGATGTCGGTCACCGTGTCGTAGATCGGCTCGTCGGGCGTGAAAGCACCTTCATCCTTGTCGAAGGTGTCGATCGACGATGCCAACCGCTCCAGCACCGAGCTGATCGCCATCACGCTTGCCACTTCACCGGCGTTGTATCCGCCGAGGCCGTCGGCCAGTACGAACAATCCGCAGCCGGGATCAGCGCCGATGGCATCCTCGTTGAGCGGCCGCACCAGACCCGGATGCGTCTTGAGCGCGAAGTCGAGTGTGAAGCTCACAGTGGCGCGTCCTTCGTCACTGCGGAATGCTCGGGTTTCTTCAAATGGTGAGCTGCCCAAACCTTCCCGATGGCGACGACCAGCACCGCGCCCGCGATGCCGACGGCGTATCCGATGTACGGATGTATCGCATGAAACCACGCCGTTACCGCCGGATCGCTAACCAGCATCTCACCGGCAACAAAGCCGAGCAATGCGGCGCCGAGCGTAATGATGAACGGCCAACGAATCATCAGCTTGAGCAGCACCTGGCTGCCGACGATGATCAGCGGAATCGACAATCCGAGTCCAATCATCAACAGCATGAAACGCGCCTCAGGCGGACCGGTCTCGGCCGCTGCTGCGACTGCAATGACATTATCGAGACTCATCACGAGATCGGCGATCAAAATGGTGCGGATCGCAGCGAACAATCCGGCACCACCCCCTTCAATATCGTCGGCGACTTCTTCTTTCTCGGGCAGCAACAGCTTGGCGCCGATCCAGACCAGCAACACTGCGCCGATCATCTTCAAGTACGGGTATTGCAGCAGCTGCACCGCGAAGATCGTCAACACAACACGCAGGATGATCGCCGCGGCGCTACCGAACAGGATGGCGTTTTTTTGCTGTTTTTTCGGCAAATGACGCGCGGCCAGCGCGATCACCACCGCATTGTCGCCAGACAAAATGATATTGATGACGATGATCTGCAGCAGCGCCTTCAAAAAAAGCGGATCGGCGATGGTCTGCATCAAATCCATGTGCTCTCCCGTTTACTCCGGCGAATCGCCCGTGCCCGCATCATGGCAAAAATACTGCCTGCCGCAGTCAGGTCAAGACACTTTGCAGCAGCTTGCCGATCTCGGATGGATTTTTCGTGGTGCGGATGCCGCATTGCTCCATTGTTGCCAGCTTCTGCTGTGCCGTGCCGGTCCCGCCCGAAATGATGGCGCCGGCATGGCCCATACGCTTACCCGGCGGCGCGGTCACACCGGCGATGAAACCGACCACCGGCTTTTTCATATGGTCGCGCACCCAGAACGCGGCAACCTCTTCGTCGTTACCACCAATCTCGCCGATCATCACGACGGCGTCGGTCTCGGCATCTTCGTTGAACAGTTTCAGCACGTCGATGTGCTTCATGCCATTGACCGGGTCGCCCCCGATTCCCACCGCACTCGACTGCCCGAGTCCAAGCTCGGTCAACTGGCCGACCGCCTCGTAGGTCAGCGTGCCGGAACGCGATACGACGCCGATGCGGCCCTTGCGGTGGATGTGGCCCGGCATGATGCCGATCTTCAATTCGTCCGGCGTGATCGCGCCCGGGCAGTTGGGGCCGAGCAGCCAAGCACGCTTGCCGCCCTTGCGCATGCGGTCGCGCACCACGATCATGTCGCGCACCGGTATGCCCTCGGTGATGCAGATCACGAGATCGAGGTCGGCGTCAACCGCTTCCCAGATTGCATCGGCCGCACCCGCCGGCGGGACATAGATCACCGACACATTGGCGCCGGTCTGCTGCTTCGCTTCCCTGACGGTGCCGAAGATCGGCACGCCTTCAAAATCTTCGCCGGCCCTTTTCGGATTGACCCCCGCCACATAGCACGCACGCCCGTTCGCATACTCGCGACCAACGCGTGTGTGAAACTGGCCGGTCTTGCCGGTGATGCCCTGCGTAACAACGCGGGTGTTCTGGTCGATCAGAATGCTCACTATCCGTCACCCCGGCGTAGGCTGGAGCCCAATTTTTTCTGTCGTTTAAATGAGCGTTGCGATAGGGTGACAGGTCACTGTTTCGCCGCTGCCACCACCTTCTGCGCTGCTTCGGCCATCGTGTCAGCCGCGATGATCGGAAGACCAGAATCTTTCAGCATCTGCTTGCCGACTTGTTCATTGGTGCCCTTCATGCGTACCACCAGCGGAACCTTGAGCTGCACCGCGCGTGAGGCGGCGATCACACCTTCGGCGATCACGTCACAGCGCATGATGCCGCCGAAAATATTGACGAGGATCGCTTTCAGATTCGGATTGCGCAGCATCAGCTTGAACGCCTCGGTCACCTTTTGCGGAGTGGCGCCGCCGCCGACGTCGAGAAAGTTGGCGGGGTCGCCGCCGAAAAGTTTGATCGCGTCCATCGTCGCCATCGCCAGGCCGGCGCCGTTGACCAGGCAGCCGATGTTGCCGTCAAGCTGGATGTAGGACAGATCGAATTTCGACGCTTCGATCTCGACCGGATCTTCTTCGTCGAAGTCGCGCAGCGCAACGATATCGGGATGCCGGAACAATGCATTCGAATCAAAGGTCATCTTCGAATCGAGCGCGATCAGGCGGCCGTCGCCGGTCAATATCAGCGGATTGATCTCGGCAAGCGTGGCGTCGGTCTCCCAAAACGACTGGTAGAGCGACTGGAAGATGGTGCGCGCCGCGGCAAAGCTCGCCGGCGGTATGCCGATCTTTAGCGACACGTCATCGGCGTCGCGTTCGGTCATGCCGAGCGACTGCTCGATGT
>JACCZX010000151.1 GCA_013695705.1 Burkholderiaceae bacterium
TGCCGCACGAACGAAAGCCAAATGAAGGTATAACGTTTGGCACCCTTGCGGGCCTCGCCGGCATCAAGATCGCTTGGGAGGAAGGAACACTTGCTTTGCCCAACTTTTCTTGGCCGACGCTCGAAGAGCCACGCGTTACGCACTCAGCGAACTCAATGGATTCACGCCTTGGTTCGATGACCTGATTCGTGCGCAACCGGAAGCGGTTCGTTCTGTTTTGGCCGAGTGTATCGCGGGTGAATGGGAGATTCCCGCGGATTCGGAGCATCACCATCTCGTCCTCTATGATCTTGCGTGGAGCGAGAGTGCTGCGGGCGATTTGATCAAGCCAGCGCTCATAGAACGCCTCGCTGACAGCGAACCGAAGAGCTCTCATGTGCTACGAGACGCGCTCTGTATTCTCGTCGCAGCCCCCCAGCCGCTCGCAGTCGAACTCGCTGCTTTGGCAGCGCGTCGTTCCGGCGAGGTTCCGGTTTGTGCAGCGAGTTTTCCACAGTGGATGGCGCTGTGGCTTCAGGCCGATGCTCTTCCAGCGCTCGACGCGTTGGAATCACGACTGAACTCGGCGACCGATCCATCGCGCGCGTTGACGGCGATTTCCGCGAACCTAAGCAGTCGCTCCGGCTATCGACTGCCGCTCTTGCAAAAGCCGTCGTGGCTGACCCCAGCGGCTCTGAGGCGATTTATTCCATTAGTTTACCGCTACATTCGAAGAGAGGACGATATCGATCGCTCCGGGGGAGGTGGCTATTCGCCAACCGCACGCGACGATGCGCAAGAATTTCGAGGCGGCGTATTAGAAGCTAGTCGCTATTGGGGACGCGGAGATAGGAGCGGTGCTGCAGGAGCTCTTGACCGAGCCGCTACCTGCACACCTCTCCGATTACGTGCGGCATCTTCTCGAGAATCATCGTGGGCAACTGGCCGAAGGACCAGCTTGGCGATCAGGCGACGTGAGGTCGTTCGCAGCCGAATATGAGCGCGATCCCCAAACCGACGCGGACCTTTTCCAAATCGGTCTCCGTCGACTGCGCGATCTCAAAAGGTGGATCGAGATCGAAGAAGACAGCCCCCGAGAGGAAGTGAATCGAAACAACAACGAAGCAGGCTTTCGGCGCTGGCTTCAACGGCGGCTTAACGAAAGAAGCAGAGGGCGCTACGTCGTTCCGCAGGAGTGGGAGATTGATGGCGCAGCTCGTCCCGATTTGCGCTTGGTCATTCCCAATGCTGCTCCCGTTTCGTTGGAGCTAAAGATTATCGACGAAAGGCCGCTGCACGATTTGATCGCCGGGTTGGAGGCGCAGCTTGTCGGAACCTATCTTCGCGATCACCGCGCTCGTTACGGCATCTATGTGCTCGCGCTGTTCAACCGCGATCGAAAATGGGAACCACTTGAAGAAGGACCTCGGATAAACAGCGAGCAGATGCTTGGTGTCCTCCAAAGACGCATCGACGACATCCTAGTTGACCGAGCCGATATCGCTGGCCTCGAGGTTTTGTTGATCCACTTCTCTCTTCCTGCGCAATAACCCACGGTTTGCCGCAAGAACGCGACAGGCGGCGCAGGATCGCGAGAGAAGGCCGGCGCGTGAGTTCCTATGATCGGGCAGCGCTCCGCGGGGTCAGTCCTAAGTTTTTGTCATTGGACGGTCCTCACGCGCACAGATCAATCCACTAGCTCCGGCGCGTGCTCATCTTCGTACTTCTCGATGAGCACGCCCAGCACCTCCATGACTGATGCGAGGGGGTGCGATTCGTTTTCGCCGACTTCGTCGGTGAGATGATCGACCAGATCCACGAGTTCACGATATTCGGCTTCCGTGTGAGGCACCCGTACCGCGCGGGATAGCGGCGGCCAGGCTTTCGTCACTTCTTCGAGTTCGAGAGCAGACATGTTATCGCTTCCAATTTCCTCGGTCGTACTCCTCGTGCGCGAGCACGTGGCGAACGTAAATCTTGTTTCGATTATAATGAGCGGCCGCGATCAGTCGGCTTCAGTTGGCCCGCGCTGTGTTGCCATCCGGCGGGTTGCATCAACCCAGTGCAAATCGTAGTCTCGCGCTGTGAGCCTTCAGGAAATCGAAGTCGCTCTCTCCGGACTGAGCGCGGAGGAATTGACACGTGTGGAGGAGACTCTGCGCGCGCTTCGCTCCCGGCGTATCGACACGGCGGC
The DNA here is from genome assembly GCA_013695705.1 of Burkholderiaceae bacterium. Lineage (GTDB taxonomy): Bacteria > Pseudomonadota > Gammaproteobacteria > Burkholderiales > Burkholderiaceae_F > JACCZX01. Next base: position 2,174 of record JACCZX010000151.1, read on the forward strand.
GGAGCTTGAGGTAAACCCGGCGCTGAAGAACGGCTTTGATGTTTTCCCGAGACGCAACGGCGAGCCGGTCACGACTGAGGTTGTTCGTCAGCTGGCTGAGGAAGGCATTTGAGTGCGAGCGCTGCTCGATGTGAATGTGCTGGTCGCTCTGCTCGATGC
>JACCZX010000176.1 GCA_013695705.1 Burkholderiaceae bacterium
GCTATCGGCCGCAGTTTTACTTCCGCACCACGGATGTGACCGGCTCGATCCAGTTGCCGGCGGGCACCGAGATGGTGATGCCGGGTGACAACATCCAGATGGAAGTCAACCTGATCAACCCGATCGCCATGGAACAAGGCCTGCGCTTCGCCGTGCGCGAAGGTGGCAAAACCGTCGGCGCCGGGGTCGTCGCGAAAATCGTTGAGTAGAAGCTTTGAATAGTAGTTACGGGCTTAGGGGCGTAGCTCAATTGGCAGAGCGCTGGTCTCCAAAACCAGAGGTTGGGGGTTCGATGCCCTCCGCCCCTGCCATCACCGGAAATAAATAGTCATAAATGGCAACCCAGAACATCGAAACAGTCACCAGCAAGAGCGATTTGGTCCTTGTGACGCTCGCCGTTCTTGCGGCGGCAGCGGGAGTGTTGGGATTTACGTTCTTGACCGAGCAGCCGACACTGGTTCGCGTCGGCGTCTTGATCGGCGGCCTCGTCCTCGCAGTTGCCATTGCGTATTTTTCCTATTCGGGGAAGCGTTTCCTGGCGTACGCGCGCGAGTCGTACGAGGAAACCAAACGCGTTGTCTGGCCAAGCCGGAAGGAGACAACTGTTACGACCGGCATCGTGTTCTTGTTCGTGGTGATCATGGCGATTTTTCTTTTCCTGGTCGACAAAAGTCTTGAATGGATTTTGTACGACACGCTGTTGAGCTGGCGCTAAAGGTTATTAATCGATATGGCAACTGAAGCAGCACCGGAAGTACCGGTCAGCGCCGCGCCATCCTTGGCGGCGTCAGGCACCAAGCGCTGGTACGTTGTGCACGCTTATTCCGGCATGGAAAAAGGCGTCGCGCGTGCTCTGCAGGAGCGCATCAATCGTGCGAGCCTTCAATCGCAGTTTGGTCAGATCCTCGTGCCGGTCGAAGAGGTCGTAGAAGTCAAGGGTGGAAAAAAGTCGATCACCGAGCGCCGCATGTATTCGGGCTACGTGCTGGTCGAGATGGATATGACCGACGAAGCATGGCACCTCGTGAAGAGCACACCGAAGGTGACCGGATTTCTGGGCGGCAGTGCGAATCGTCCGTCGCCGCTGCGGCAAAAAGAAGTCGACGAGATTTTAATGCGGATGCAAGAGGGTGCGGAAAAGCCGCGGCCGAAGACGTTGTGGGAAGTGGGCGAAATGGTGCGCGTCAAGGACGGGCCGTTTACCGACTTCAATGGCAACGTCGAAGAAGTGAACTACGAGAAAAGTCGCATGCGAGTGTCGGTGACGATCTTTGGCCGTTCGACTCCGGTGGAGCTCGAGTTCGGCCAGGTAGAAAAAGTTTAGTAACCGGGGAGCCGCGCAGTTTCGATTGAAGCGCGGCGCTTGAACCCACAGGAGGTTCGTGCATGGCAAAGAAGATCATCGGATTTATCAAGCTGCAAGTCCCGGCCGGCAAGGCGAATCCGTCGCCTCCGATCGGTCCGGCGCTGGGTCAGCGCGGCTTGAACATCATGGAGTTCTGCAAGGCGTTCAACGCGCAGACGCAGAGCATGGAGCCCGGACTGCCGATCCCCGTCGTGATTACGGCATTCGCGGATAAGAGTTTCACGTTCGTGATGAAAACGCCGCCTGCGACGGTTTTGATCAAGAAGGCAGCGAAGATCGAGCGCGGGTCGCCAAAGCCGCATACCGACAAGGTCGGCAAGATAACGCGGGCGCAAGCTGAAGAGATTGCGAAAGCGAAGATGCCCGATCTGACCGCGGCCGATATGGAGGCCGCCGTGCGCACTATTGCCGGCAGCGCGCGTTCGATGGGTATCACGGTGGAGGGCCTGTAATGGCCACGGTCTCCAAGCGCACGCAGGCCAACCGCGGCAAGGTCGATGCGCAAAAAACGTATTCGGTCAACGATGCGCTGTCGATGGTGAAACAGTGCGCGACAGCTAAGTTCGACGAGTCGGTTGACGTTTCGGTCGCCTTGGGTATCGATGCCAAAAAATCGGATCAGACCGTGCGTGGTTCGGTGGTACTGCCGGGAGGCAGCGGCAAAACCAAGCGCGTAGCGGTGTTCGCGCAGGGCGCCAAGGCCGAGGATGCAAAGGCTGCAGGCGCCGACGTGATCGGCATGGATGATCTGGCAGCTCGCATTAAAGAGGGCTTCATGGACTTTGACGTGGTCATTGCGTCGCCGGACGCGATGCGCGTCGTCGGCGGCCTGGGTCAGATCCTTGGTCCGCGTGGGTTAATGCCAAATCCAAAGGTCGGCACCGTCACGCCCGATGTTGCGCAGGCTGTCAAGAATGCGAAAGCGGGTCAGGTGCAGTTTCGCGCCGACAAGGCTGGCATCGTGCACGCTTCGATCGGTCGCGCGTCGTTTGAAGTCGATCGCTTGCAGAGCAACATGGCGGCGTTGATCGACGCGTTGAACAAGTCGAAGCCGACGTCGTCGAAGGGTATTTTTCTGCGCAAGATTTCAGTGTCATCGACAATGGGAATCGGCGTGCGTGTCGACGCGTCGACGTTGAACGGATAGTTAAGGTGTTGTCCGCCCACGGGCGGCGATTAAGAGCTTTGGGCTGCACGCTGTATTGAGTCGATAAAGCGTGCTGCTGTCGAAGACCGCTGGAAGAAGGCTTGCCTTCTTTAAGTTTGGAAAAAGTTTCCATTCCAGCGCAGACGGTGGACCCGAAGAAAGTATTGAAGTGCGCTCATTGAACTGTGTTGTGAGACGTGCGTCGGTGCTTCGCTTCGGTCGCCGGTTTTTAACCGGTGCTGAGCATTGCGAAGCACTTTGATGGAGTAAGTCGCATGGGTCTTAATCGGCAGGAGAAAGCGGCAATGGTCGAAGAAGTCGGCGCGTTGGTAGCGTCGTCGCAATCGATCGTGGTGGCCGAATATCGTGGGCTGAATGTGGATGCGATTACCCGGCTACGCAAGCAAGCGCGCAGCCAGGGTGTGCAGTTGCGTGTGCTGAAAAACACACTGGCGCGACGCGCGGTCGGTGGAACGCTGTTTTCAGGGTTATCCGACAAGCTGATCGGACCCTTGATGTACGGCTTTTCCAACGATCCAGTGTCTGCCGCCAAAGTGCTTTCCAGCTTTGCCAAAGACAACGACAAGCTCGTCGTCAAGGCCGGCGGGACGCCCAATTTCGTGATGGACGAAAAAGGCGTTAAGCAATTAGCCCTGTTGCCGAGCCGTGACGAGTTGCTGGCGATGTTAATGGCCACGATGCAGGCACCGATCGGTCAGTTCGTTCGCACGTTGAACGAAGTGCCGTCGCGCCTGGTGCGCACATTGGCAGCGATACGCGATGCGAAGGAAGCCGTCCCTGCATAACCACGTCAAAAATTGAACCGATACAACGCATTTTCTTAGGAGTTGGTAATGGCACTTTCGAATCAGGAAATTCTCGACGCCATCGGCGCGAAGTCCGTCCTTGAAATCAGCGAGCTGATCAAGATGATGGAAGACAAATTTGGCGTGTCGGCCGCGGCAGCGTCGGTCGCAGTTGCAGCGCCTGCAGGCGGTGCGGCAGCGCCGGTTGCTGAAGAGCAGACCGAATTTAATGTGATGTTGCTCGAGTTCGGCGCCAACAAGGTCAACGTGATCAAGGCAGTGCGTGAACTGACCGGCCTTGGGCTAAAAGAGGCCAAGGATCTGGTTGACGGCGCGCCGAAACCGGTCAAAGAAGGCGTGAACAAGGCGGACGCCGAGGCGGCGAAGAAGAAGCTGGAAGACGCCGGCGCGAAAGTTGAGGTTAAGTAATCAGGTTTGTGGCGCCGGCGAAGCTCGCTTCGCCGGCTTCTCTGAATGTAGCTTTGGGTGGTCTTTGAATTGGGCGGTTTGCCCCCAACTCAAAGTCTTCCCTGGATGAACGAACGCGCGGGACACCCCTACGCCGCTCGGATGCATGCGTTTAACGCTGCGTCCGTGGTGGCATTTGTTGTCTCCGCGTCGACCGTCCTCGGCTAGTTTTTTTGCCTTTCTCTTGCACCGAACGGAGCGTCCATGCCGTACTCGTTCACTGAAAAAAAGCGCATTCGTAAAAGCTTTGCCAAACGGCCGAGCGTGTTGTCTGTGCCGTTTTTGCTTGCGACTCAGCTTGAGTCGTACGCGCATTTTTTGCAAGCCGACGTACAGCCTAGCAAGCGGTTAAACCATGGCTTGCAGGCGGCCTTTTCGTCGATTTTCCCGATCTCCAGCCATAACGGCATGGCGCGGCTCGAGTTCGTCAGCTTTCATCTCGGTGAACCGCCATTTGACGTCAAAGAATGCCAGCAGCGCGGGCTGACATACGCGTCGCCGCTGCGCGCCAAGGTGCGGCTGGTGATCATGGACCGCGAGGCATCGAAGCCGACGGTCAAGGAAGTGAAGGAGCAAGAGGTCTATATGGGCGAGATCCCATTGATGACGACCACCGGCTCGTTCGTCATCAACGGTACCGAGCGTGTGATTGTGTCGCAGCTGCATCGCTCGCCGGGTGTGTTCTTCGAACACGATCGCGGCAAGACTCACTCGTCGGGCAAGTTGCTCTTTTCAGCGCGCGTGATTCCCTATCGCGGCTCGTGGCTCGACTTCGAGTTCGATCCCAAGGACATTCTCTACTTCCGCGTCGACCGCCGCCGCAAGATGCCGGCGACGATTCTGCTGAAGGCCATTGGCCTGTCGAACGAACAGGTACTGGCGCACTTCTTCCGTTTCGACACGTTTGCACTGAGCACAGAAGGCGCGTTCATGGAGCTGGTGCCGGAGCGCCTGCGTGGGGAAACCGCGCGCTTTGACATCACGGATAAAGCCGGCAAGGTTGTCGTTGCCAAGGACAAGCGCATCAACGCCAAACATATCCGCGATATGGAAGCGGCAGGCATGAAGCGCATGGCGGTAACCGAAGACTATCTGCTCGGCCGCGTGCTTGCGAATAACGTCGTCGATCCGGAAACTGGTGAAATCGTTGCCAACGCGAATGACGAGCTGACCGAAGATCTGCTAAAGACGCTGCGAGTAGCGAACGTGCAGGATATTCGCACCATCTACATCAATGATCTGGACCAGGGCGCGTTCATTTCGAACACGTTGCGTATCGACGAAACCGGCGATCAACTGGCGGCTCGCATTGCGATTTATCGCATGATGCGTCCAGGCGAACCGCCCACGGAAGATGCGGTCGAGACACTGTTTCGCCGCTTGTTCTTCGACGACGAAACGTACGACCTGTCACGTGTGGGCCGGATGAAAGTCAACAGCCGCTTCGGTCGGCCGGAGATCACCGGGCCGATGACGCTCACGCACGAAGACATCGCCGACACGATGAAACTGCTGGTCGAGCTGCGCAACGGCCGCGGCGAGATCGACGACATCGATCACCTTGGCAATCGACGCGTGCGTGTGGTGGGCGAGCTTGCCGAAAATCAGTTCCGCGCGGGCTTGGTTCGAGTTGAGCGCGCGGTCAAAGAGCGGCTGGGCCAGGCGGAAACCGAAAACCTGATGCCGCACGACTTGATCAACAGCAAGCCGATTTCCGCATCGATCCGCGAGTTCTTCGGCTCGTCGCAGTTGAGCCAGTTCATGGACCAGACCAACCCGCTGTCTGAGATCACGCACAAGCGTCGCGTCTCGGCACTGGGACCGGGCGGGTTGACGCGCGAGCGTGCTGGCTTCGAAGTGCGTGACGTGCATCCGACACACTACGGCCGCGTGTGCCCGATCGAAACGCCCGAAGGGCCGAACATCGGCCTGATCAATTCGATGGCGCTGTACGCGCAGTTGAATGAGTACGGTTTTCTCGAAACGCCTTATCGCAAGGTCGATGGAGGCAAGGTCACGACCGATATTTCCTATCTGTCGGCGATCGAAGAAGGCAAGTACGTCATCGCGCAGGCGAACGCTCCGCTCGACAAGAGCGGCAAGTTTCAGGACGAGCTGGTGAGCTGCCGTGAAAACGGCGAGTTCGTGCTGATGTCACCGGGCCGGGTGCAGTACATGGACATCGCGCCGTCGCAGATCGTGTCGGTCGCGGCGTCGTTGATTCCATTCCTCGAGCACGACGACGCGAACCGCGCTTTGATGGGTTCGAACATGCAGCGTCAGGCGGTCCCTTGCCTGCGGCCTGAGAAGCCGTTCGTGGGCACCGGAGTTGAGCGCACGGTCGCAGTCGACTCGGGAACGACCGTGCAGGCGTTGCGCGGCGGCACGGTTGATTACGTCGATGCGAATCGCATCGTCGTGCGCGTCGACGACAAGGAGAACGTGCAGGGCGAAGTCGGCGTCGACATCTACAACCTGACCAAATACACGCGCTCGAATCAGAACACCAACATCAACCAGACGCCAATCGTCAAAAAAGGCGAGGCCATTGCGAAGGGTGACGTCGTTGCCGATGGCGCATCGACCGATCTGGGCGAGCTCGCGCTCGGCCAGAACATGCTGGTCGCGTTCATGCCGTGGAACGGCTACAACTTCGAAGATTCGATCCTGATTTCCGAGCGCGTGGTTTCCGACGATCGCTACACCTCGATTCACATCGAGGAGTTGAACGTCGTTGCGCGCGATACGAAACTCGGACCGGAAGAGATCACGCGCGATATCTCCAATTTGTCGGAGAATCAGCTTGGGCGGCTCGATGATTCGGGCATCGTCTACATCGGTGCGGAAGTCAATGCCGGCGACGTACTGGGCGGCAAAGTCACGCCTAAGGGCGAGACGCAGTTGACGCCGGAAGAGAAGCTGCTGCGCGCGATCTTCGGCGAAAAGGCTTCGGACGTAAAAGACACGTCGCTGCGCGTGCCGTCGGGCATGAGCGGCACGGTGATCGACGTTCAGGTGTTTACGCGCGAGGGCATCGTGCGCGACCGGCGTGCGCAAAACATCATCGATGACGCGCTGAAGCGGTACCGGCAGGACTTGAACGATCAGCTGCGTATCGTCGAAGGCGACGCGTTTCAGAGGATCGAGAAGCTGCTGTTGCGCAAAGAGGCGACGGGTGGCCCGAACAAGCTTGCGCGCGGAACGACGATTAACAAGGATTACTTGCAGTCGCTCGACCGCTATCACTGGTTCGAGGTTCGTCTGGCCGATGACGACGCTGCGGGACAGCTCGAAGCGTTGAAGGATTCGATCGAGCAAAAGCGCAAGCAGTTCGACCAGGCGTTCGAAGACAAGAAAAAGAAGCTGACGCAGGGCGACGAATTGCCGCCGGGCGTGCTCAAGATGGTCAAGGTGTACCTAGCCGTTAAGCGCCGCCTGCAGCCGGGCGACAAGATGGCGGGGCGCCACGGCAACAAGGGCGTGGTGTCGCGCATCGTGCCGATCGAAGAC
>JACCZX010000220.1 GCA_013695705.1 Burkholderiaceae bacterium
AGCAGTCGTAACAGATGTTTCTTGCGGCCGCCCGCCTCGGCTAGACGCGCGGCATCATTGGCTATCAGGGCTTCGCTCTCGTCATGCAGAGCATTGATCAGCTCGGAAAACAAGCGCGCGGGAGCACCAGGAGGAAGGGTCGAATTCAAATCCATATGCAAGACGGTCAGTGGCGTTGGTCGAAGGACGAATGGGTGATTGCTGTGATCAGTTTGGCTGCGATCGCCTCGGGGTCGACCCGATAATTGCCAGCGGCGATGGCGGTGCGCAGTGCGACAAGCCGGGTCTCGGGACACGCCATGCGTGACAGTCGACTGTCCGCATGCGACGAGGCGGGGAGGTTTGGGCGCGCCAGATTGGTCACGTCACGAAGTTCGGCAATTGGCGGTCGAACTTTAGAACCTGCAGTCCCCACGTTGCGTGCGCGGTGCATTATTCTTGGCTGTTAACTATTTTTTACTGGCGACATCCTTCTCGTGGCCGATTCGCCCACACCTTCGCAGCGCTCTGTACCGCTGATGCCGGGGACGCATGCAGTGAGAACTGCGCCGTCGGCTCCAAGCGTGGTGTCCGACGAGCGCGCATTGGCGCTGGGTTTGCCGGGCAGCGGGGATACGGCACCATTGGCGCCCGCGGCGATGGTCGCGGACATTCGTGCCCGCTCGGTTTCTTCGCTGATGCCCTGGGAAATTGCCGCACCGGGCGCAGCGGACGACGCTGCTCTTTTCGCTGCGCGTCCGGCAGACACCGTCATCGAGACTCTGCTGACTGCGGCGCACATCGGCCTTGCATTACTCGATCGCTCGATGGCGTACCGTCTGTGGAACAACTGTCTGGAGGAAATGTTCGGCGTACCGGCCGATGCTTTGGTCGGCCGCCGGCTGGACGAAGTCGGCGGGCTTAATCAACTGCCCGACCTTGTTTCCGAATTGAATCGGATACGCGACAGCGGGGATCGCACACCGCTCGAGCGCGAATATGAACTGCCGCGTGCCGAACGTGGCTGGGTCAGGGTAAAGCTTGCCCCCGTATTCGCGATCGACGGTCGTTTCGACGGCGTGCTTGTCACGTGCGAAAGGATCAACCGCGAGCGTTTTGCGCAACACTCACTTGGAGCACTGAAGCAGGCGCTGGAGTCGATTGGCGAGATGGTGTTCGAAATTGACCGCAAGGGGGCGGTGGTCGATGCCAACGATGCGGCTCGCCAGCGATTGGGCTACGAGCGCGATGCACTGAAGGGAATGGCGCTCGCTCGAATCGATGCCAGCCTCGCCACCGAGGCCGGCGACGGGTTTGCCGCGCTCTACGAGCAGCTGCAAAGTAGCGGCTCGTACCAGGCCGATACTGTTTACAAGACGCGCTTTGGCGCGCAGTTCGCCGTTGAAACGGTGCTGCAGCGCGTTGTCCACGATGGGCGAGAGTTCATCTTGCTGCTGGCGCGCGACGTTGGCACCCGCAAGAAGACGGAATCCGATCTGACCGAGAGCGCCGATCGTTTTCGCGCGCTGTTCGATGAAAGCCCGGTCGCAGCGCTGCTGCTGGATGGCGAATTTCAGCTGATCGGTATCAACCGCGCGGCGTGCGAAACGCTCGGTTACGAAGGCGATGAACTGCTGGGGAAAGATCCGGAGACGCTGCTGCACGCGGACGACCGGCCATTGCTGCAGCAGGCGCGCGCCGAAATGCTGCGCGGGGCCACCGAGTCCGAGCCCGCTGAGCGTCGTTTCCTGCATCGCGACGGCCGCGTGGTGTGGACCAAGTTATCGATGCGAGCGATCGCATCGGACCAGGGTCTGCGTCACACCTTACTGGTACTCGAAAATTTCACCGATCGCAAAATTTTTGAAGAGCAGCTGCAAGTTGCGCTACGCGATCAGCAAACATTGTTCGAGACCATGTCGGTGGGCGTAGCGCAGACGATGTCGGGCAAGATTTTGCTGGCTAACCGCGAGTTTGCCGAAATGTTCGGCTACAGCGACGGTGAAGTGATCGGAATGCCGCTATGGGATCTGTGTATCGATCAGCATCATCGCGCGCCCAATGAAGTCTCGGGTATGCCAGTGGTGCGCGCGCATCAGACCACCAGCGGCGAGGTGGTGCTGTTCCGTCGCGACGGCGAACCGGTCTGGTGCCTGGTGCAGGCGCGCCCAATCCAGTCAGAGGAGCCGGGGCTCGAGTTATTACGCGAGGCGATCTATACGTTTCAGAACATCTCCAACAGCAAGCGGCAACGCGAGGCTCTCTCGCGTTCTTTGGTGGAGCTCAAGGAGCAGGGCGAGGAGTTGCAAAGCGCACTTGCCCAGCAGCAGCTCATTTTCGACACTGCCTTGGTCGGGCTGCTTTTCGTGCGCGATAGTCGCCCGGTGCGCGCCAACGCCGCGATGGAAGATTTGCTGGCGTGCGAGCCCGGCGCGCTGGTGTCGCAAATGCAGTTGTTCACTCATCCCACCGATCATTTGCTGTTGGCAAGCTTGTCGGAGCACTACCGTCGCATCAATGACACCGGTGCCACCGAGTTCGAACTACACATGTTTCGCCGCAAAGGGCCGCCGATCTGGGTGGCCGTGCAAGGTCGTGCAGTCAATCAGGAACGGCCGGAGCTCGGCTACATCTTTGCTTTTGTCAACGTCGACGAGCGCAAGCGATCCGAACGCGAGCTGCGGGCGACGCTGTCCGAACTGCAGCTCATATTCGACAATGCGCTGGTGTCGGTGCTGTACGTTGCCAACGATTTGATCGTCAAGGCCAACGCTGCGACCCAGCAACTGTTCGGATATGACGCGCGCGACTGGGACGAGCTACAGATCTCGTCGCTGTTCGCGACTCCGAGCGATTGGAACGATATCGTCGAGTTGCCGCTGGTGGCCGACGCGGACGATTCGGCCGCGGCTTCTGACGCCGGACTTCAGGTGCAAAGCAATGCAGAGCCGGAAGCGAGTCTGGCCGACGGCGGAGTCTCGTTCGAGCGGCTGATGCGGCGTGCCGACAACACGACGTTCTGGTGCGCCGGCTACGGCCGCCCGATCGATCCGTCGGCGCCCGAGCGTGGCGTCATCCTGACGCTGGTCGACGTCGACGCGCGGCGCCGTTCGGAAGAGGAATTGCGCCGGGTGCGCAATTACCTCGACCTGGTAGTGGAAAATTTGCCGGTGCTGGTGTCGGTACGCGAGGCAGAGTCAGGCCGCTTCGTCAGCCTTAATCGTGCGGGCGAAACGATGACTGGGCTCACGCGCGATCAGGTGATCGGCCGCACCTGGGGCGAAATTTATGCGCGCCAGTTTGCCGAGCTGTACTCCGAGCTCGATCGCAAGGCGCTTTCAACTGGTACGCAGGTTGATCGCCCGCGCGACGTGATGCTGCGCGCCGATGGCAAGCGGCTGACGATCAATCAACGCGTGGTGCCGCTGTTCGAGTCCGAGCCGGGCCGTTCGGCAGCAGCAGGAGATGCCGACGCGCGCTATGTGATGTCGATCATCGACGATCTTTCCGAGGAGGTGCGCGCAGAGACCGCGTTGCGCGAAACCGAAGCGAGGTTCCGTCAGTTTGCCGAGAATATCGATCAGCTGGTATTCATCATGAGCGGTGACTTTTCGAGCGCGCTTTATGTCAACCCCCGCTACACCACCCTGATAGGTGCTCCGGTCGCGGACCTGCTCGATAATCCGCGCAGCGTGATGCGGCACGTGCATGTGGAAGACGTGCAAATGGTGACGCGCACGCTGCCGCGATTGATCGCACGCATGCGCAGATTGCTGCGCTCGGAATTTACCGCTCGCATTGATCACCCAACGCACGGCGTGCGTCACGTTAACGTGCGGCTTTCGCCAGTGCGGATGGAAGACGGTGCGATCCGCGTGTTCGGCATTGCCGACGATGTCACCGAGCGCACGCGAGCCGAGCAACTGAAGATGGAGCAAATCGTAAAACAGCGCGATGTGCTGGTGCGCGAAGTGCATCATCGCATCAAGAACAATCTGCAGGGCGTAGCCGGCTTGTTGCAGCAAACCGCCGATGCACGGCCTGATGTAGCCGACATTTTGTCGGAGGCCGCGACGCAGATCCACGCGATCGCCCAGGTCCACGGCCTGCAGATCCGGTCGAGCGGTACGCTGCCGGTGTTGGGAGTGGCGCAGGGCATTTTTTCGACGTTGTCGAATATGTTCGGCGTCGAAGTGCGCTTCGAGCCACCGCCGCCTGATCTGTGGCGATTTGGTCTGCCCGAAAACGAGGCGGTGCCGCTTGCGCTTGTGATCAACGAGCTTGGCACCAACGCCATCAAGCACCGTGCCTCGCGGCAGGACGGCATCATGGTCAAAGTAACGACTCGGCCGGACGGCATGGAATTTGCGATCGAAAACCCCGGAACTTTGAAGGACGGGTTCGACCTGGCGCAGATTTCGGCAAGCGTGTCCGGTCTCGGGCTGGTCAAGGCACTGCTGCCGCGCCGTGGCGCGCGGTTGACGGTGGAGCGGGTCGGCGCTGTGGTCGCCACACGCCTGCAACTGTTTCCACCCGCGATTCGCGAAGACAGCCTTTGAATAACCAAGGTCTACTAAGCTGCGTGCATGACTGACAGCCAGCAGCCTCTCGTGATGGTGGTCGACGATGATCGACTGGTGCTCGCCACGCTGGTGGCCGGGCTGAAGCAGGCCGGGCTCGAAGTTATCGAGGCCGACAATGGTGACGACGCGATTCTGCTGGCGCGCAAGCACAAGCCCAGGCTCGCCATTCTCGACATGCGCATGCAAGGCAAGTCCGGCATGGACGTCGCTCGCTACCTGGCCGCCAATACGGACACGGGCTTCATGTTTCTTTCCGCGTTCGGTGATCAAGACATTGTCGACGAAGCCATGCGGATGGGCGCGCTCGGATATCTGGTCAAGCCGCTCGACGTGCGGCAAATCGTGCCGGCGGTGCGCGCTGCGTTATCACGCTCGGTCGAAGAAAAGGTCGAGCCGGAGGTCAACATCGGCGAACGGCGTGATGACCTGGTGGCGGTGGGCATTTTGATGGAGCGATTGCGCCTCGACTATGACCACGCGCGCGAAGCGTTGCGCGCGCAGGCCAAGGCCGAAGGCAAGTCAGTGGCGGAGCTGGCCAGCCACATGGTCGAGGCGGCAAATCGATTGAATTCGATTCGGCGCTAGGATCGATCCTGAGTGCGAACGAATGCAAGTCACGCGCTACATCGAAAGGCACGGTTTTCGGCGTTGGTATGAGCGGCAACTGATCGAAAGCCACGCCTACCTGGCGCTTGGATTCGTGGCTTTAATTCTGTTGTTGTCCGGCATGGAGCTGTTGAGAGATGCCGAAGCCGGGATACGTTACGCGGTCGTTTTGAGTACCGCCGCAGGCGGCATGCTGGTGGTAGTGGCGTGGCGGCGCTTCGGCGTGCTGCTCGCGCGTGCCGAGCACTTCGGCGAGGCAGCTACGTGCCCGCAGTGCAACGCGTGGGGCAAGTTCAGAGTGATCGCACAGGAAGTGTCGAGCGTTGAAGATCCGCCCGAAGCAGGGCGGCCGCATTGGTTACAAGTCCGGTGTAAACAGTGCGAGGCTAGGTGGAAGTTGCAGTAGAGGATTGTGAAACGTCAAGCCGTTGCAAGGAGTTGTAGCAGCGTCGTCGTTGCATGCACGAATCGCGGATCACCGATCACCACCTTTGTCCCAGAGCGTGAAATAAAACGTCGCGCCATGTCCTTCGGCAGGTGCCGGCACCG
>JACCZX010000231.1 GCA_013695705.1 Burkholderiaceae bacterium
GCAGCGGCAAGACGCGCGTGCTGACGACGCGGATTGCGTGGCTGATTCAAACCGGGCAGCTATCGCCGCAGGGCGTGCTGGCGGTAACGTTTACCAACAAGGCAGCCAAGGAAATGCTGACGCGGCTGTCTGCGATGCTGCCGATCAATACCCGCGGCATGTGGGTCGGCACCTTTCATGGACTCTGCAACCGCATGGTGCGCACACACTGGCGCGACGCAGGCCTGCCATCGACTTTTCAGATTCTCGACCACGCAGATCAGCTGGGAGCGATTAAGCGCCTGCTTAAAGCGAACAACATCAACGACGAGCGCTACCCGCCGCGCAATCTTCAGCTGTTCATCAACAATGCGAAAGAGTCGGGTCTGCGCGCTGGCGCCGTTGAAGTCAACGACGATTACAACCGAAAATTCGTTGAGCTTTATGCGCTATACGACGCGCAATGCAATCGTGAAGGTGTGGTCGACTTCGCAGAGCTTCTATTGCGATGCTATGAGCTGCTCGATCGAAACGAGATGCTGCGCGACCATTACCAAAGTCGGTTCCGCCACGTTTTGGTCGATGAATTTCAGGATACGAATCGGCTGCAATACGCTTGGCTCAAACAGCTCGCCGGAAAAGACAACGCCATTTTTGCCGTTGGCGACGATGATCAGTGCGTCGTCGCCGGTACTGAAGTGATGATGGCGGACGGCACGGTCAGGCCGGTTCAGGACATTCGGGTTGGCAGTATCGTCAAGTCGTGCGTCGGTGGCGGGAAAATGGGTTCATCGCGGATCTGGCGCGTGCACTACCGCACCGAGCAAACACGGCTGGTCACGATTCGCACCCAGAAAGGGAGGACGTTGACCACCACGCCCGAGCATGTGCACTTTGCCGGTTACGCGGTGGGGTATATGCCTGCGCGTTATTTTCTCTACATGATGATGAAGCCAGGAGTCGGTTATCGGCTCGCGGTGGCAGGGCATCGCACTGCGCGGCACAGCAAGTACCTGCCGCCGGGATTTCGCTATCGCGCCCGCAAGGAAGGCGGCGAGCAGATCTGGATTATTGAAACGTACGAAGGGGCGATCGAAGCGCACGAGGAACTAGCGGTGATGTCTCTCAAGTACGGCCTGCCGATGCGCGCGTTCACCGCCGGCCGCCAAAGTAAGGGCGAACCGGCGGTGCCGCGCGAATTTCTTGAATTGAACACCGAGCGTGCCGCCAGATGGTTGCTTGCCGACCGCGGTCTTGCGTTCGAACATCCCGATGATCGGCGCCGTCCATCGTTCGGCGATGAAGGCGACGTGATCATCAGCATGTGCAGCGATTCGCGTCGCGACAAACCCGATCACCGGGTTTATGCGCGCACGTGCGTTGAGCCAGCGATGCAGCAAGCGCAGGCAGCCGGCTTCGTCATGAAACCAATTACCGAAGGCAAGGGCGGATGGGCGGTCAAGTTCTGGCGGCGCGATTACGGCACAGCGATTGCCGACGCTTCGCGCTTGCGCGCGTTGTTGGGTGGTCGTTTGATCCAGCGGGCACGGCTGGGGAAGGGTTATCTGCCGCTAATCCAGGCGCAGTTCGTGCGCGCGGGCATGGCGGTCGCCGACGCCGAGGGCGGCTACGACATCGTGAGCGAAATCGAACTGCATGATGTCGCGTCGCACACGGTGTACGACCTCGACGTCGAAGATTCGCACAACTTCGTCGCCAACGGCATATGCACGCACAACTCGATCTATGCGTTTCGCGGCGCCAACGTCGGCAACATGGCGGATTTCGAGCGCGAATTCAACGTTCGCAACCTGATCAAGCTCGAACAGAACTATCGCTCGGGCGGCCACATCCTGAATTCGGCCAATGCGCTGATCTCGAACAATCAGCGGCGCCTGGGCAAGGATTTGTGGACCGACGCGGGCGAGGGCGAGCCGGTCCGCGTGTACGAAGCGCAGACCGATGGTTACGAAGCGGCGTGGATGGTCGAGGAGATCAAAAGTCTGATCGCCGAAGGACACACGCGCGGTGAAATCGCGATTCTTTATCGCTCGAATGCGCAGTCGCGCGTGATCGAGCACGCACTTTTTAGCGCCGCGATTCCTTATCGTGTCTACGGCGGCCTGCGTTTCTTCGAGCGCGCCGAGGTCAAGCACGCACTCGCGTATCTGCGCTTGATCGAAAATCCGGCCGATGACACCGCGTTCCTGCGCGTGGTCAATTTTCCACCGCGCGGAATCGGCGCGCGAACGCTCGAACAACTGAGCGATGCGGCGCGCGAGCGCGGCCAGACACTGTATGCGACTGTCGCCGCGATGAGCGGCAAGGCAGGCTCCAATCTTGGAGCGTTCGTCGCACTGATCGACAAGCTGCGCGCAGAAACGGCTGACCAGCCATTGTCAGAGATCGTCGCTGCGGTGATCGAGCGGAGTGAATTGATCGCTCATTATCAAAACGAAAAAGAAGGTCAGGAACGAATAGAAAATCTGAACGAGCTGGTCAACGCGGCGGCCGCATTTGTAATGGAAGAAGGCTTTGACTCCGATGCGCCGGGTGTGCCGAGTGATGCCGATGCCGGCATCCTCTCGCCGCTCGCCGGATTCCTGTCGCATGCATCACTCGAAGCTGGCGATAACCAGGCGCAAGCCGGGCAGGATGCACTGCAGATGATGACCGTGCACTCGGCCAAGGGGCTCGAATTCCATGCGGTGTTCATCACGGGGCTGGAGGAAGGATTGTTCCCGCACGAGAACAGCATGAACGAAGCGGGCGGCCCCGAAGAGGAGCGTCGCCTGATGTACGTTGCCATCACGCGCGCTCGGCAGCGGCTTTACATCAGCTTTGCTCAGAGCCGGATGCTGCACGGCCAGACTCGCTACGGCATCAAGTCCCGTTTCCTGAGTGAGCTGCCCGAGGGTGCCGTCAAATGGCTGACGCCGCGTGTGCGCGCGAGCGCCGGTGGTCGTTTCGGTCAATGGCATGACACTGCGTTAGCGCCGGCGATCTCCACCATAACCCGCGCCAAGACGACGCATGGTTACCGCATCGGGCAGACCGTCAACCACGCGCGCTTCGGCGAAGGAGTGGTGGTTAACCTGGAAGGCAACGGCGACGACGCGCGGATACAAATCAACTTCGGCCCGCAGGGACTCAAGTGGTTGCTGCTGGCGGTTGCGAAGCTGGCTTGATGTGAATCAGTATTCATGGGAGCACAGATGGAAACGGCAAGAAAAGTTGCGTTGGTGACCGGCGCGGGGAGCGGAATCGGCCGCGCCGTGGCGGTAACGCTGCTCGCCAACGGGTTCGACACGATACTGGCCGGGCGCCGCGTCGATGCGCTCGAAGCGACGGCGCTGTTGGCTGCCGATGGGTCCGGCGTATCGCTCGTCGTTGCGACCGACGTTGGCAGCCCGGAATCGGTCGCTGCATTGTTTGCGCGCGTGGGTGATCGCTTCGGTCGCCTCGACGTCCTGTTCAACAACGCGGGCACCGGCGCACCTCCGCTCCCGCTTGAAGATCTCAGTTATGCGCAATGGAAGGCGGTGGTCGACGCCAATCTAACCGGCGCGTTCCTGTGTACTCAGGGCGCATTCCGGCTGATGAAGGCGCAGCAGCCGCGCGGCGGACGGATCATCAATAACGGTTCGATCTCGGCGCACGCGCCGCGGCCGAACTCGGCTCCCTACACTGCGACCAAGCACGCAATCACCGGCCTCACCAAATCAGCATCGCTCGACGGCCGCAAATACGACATTGCAGTGGGCCAGATCGACATCGGCAATGCGTTGACCGACCTCGCATTCAAAATGACGCAGGGTGTGCCCCAGGCAAACGGTATGGTTGCGGTCGAACCGGTGATGGATGTCCAGCACGTGGCAACCGCAGTGCTGCACATGGCAAGTCTTCCGCTCGATGCGAACGTGATGTTCATGACCGTAATGGCGACCAAGATGCCGTTTGTCGGCCGGGGATAGCAGGATCACGCAACGTCGTCGTTGGCGTCGATCAAGCTTCGATATATCGGATATTGAGTTGCGTAGCCGATACTGATCAGCAGCAGCATGATCGGCGCCAGCAGCACCGAAGCGATCTGCGACGACGCGCCCAGCGCCTGCAGCAACTGTGTAAAGATAAAAATCGCCGCAAAGAAAAGTGCGAACAGTGCGGCGGCCAGTGTCAAAAATGGCCAGCGATTGCGCCAGCAGGCGAAAAAAGAAAAGAACAGTGCTTTGCCGATCGGTTGCCCGTGCCACGCCACCAGCTGCGGTGCGAACCAGGTCAACATCAGGATCGGGACATAGACCACGGCCGCTGCGATGACGGCGTCCCACGGAAAATTCTGACCAGCTGAGTCTCGATCAATCTGCCCGTCGATTATTTTCCAATTGGACAGGTCGTCGGCCGAAAATAGCCATACGATCAAAATCAAAACGAGCACCATCGCCGCGTTGACAAGGCCGAGGCGTATCAGCGCACTGCGCTGCTGCGGATTGCGAAACGGCTCCATCATTAGCGTCGGCAGCGGCATCACGCCGCGCTCGGCGTCACGGGCGGCAAGCGTCAGACCAATCGTTCCAAACGGGACCAGTACCGTGGCAATCGGTAGACCGACTAGCGGCACAAACGTCAGCAGAGACAGACCCATGGTGTAGAGGATCACCAATGAGGTAAACGCGAACGGCTGCCGGCGATAAAGGGCGAGAGCGTCGCGCAGCCATTTGAGTCCCGCCCTCGCCGGGAGCGTTTTAATCAGCATGTCGGATGGGTCATGCGTGAGGCGCAACCCAGGGCAACGACGCATCGAGTGCCCGCCGCTGCAGGATGCGCTCGAAGTGCGCGGGATCGTGCGGCGTCAGCAGGTGAGCCGGGCGCGGTAGATAAAAATCGTATAAACGCGAAATCCAGAATCGCAACGCCGCAGCGCGCAGGGCAGTGCGCCAGGACTCCTGCTCTACGTCGGTCAGCGGGCGCACGGCGTGGTAGGCGTCGAGCAAGGCCTGGGCTCGAACGATGTCGAACTCGCCGCTGGCTTGCACGATGCACCAGTCATTCATGGTAACGGCGAGGTCGAACAACCAGATCGAGCAGCCTGCAAAATAAAAATCGATGACGCCACCGATTTGATCGGCCGGTTCGTCGCTCCCGCCTGTGAGCAGTACGTTGTCGCGAAACAGGTCGGCATGAATCGGGCCCGACGGCATTTTTTCGAAAGCGGCGCTGCGAAAAAAAGAATCCTGATAGATCAATTCTTCCGCCAGTGCATTCATTACGTCATGGGGAATGTGAGGCTTGAGCTTCGGCACAATCGACTTCCACCACCCGATGCCTCGCAGGTGCGGTTGAAACGGCTCGAAGTCCTGTCCGGCCAGATGCATGCGCGCGAGGAAGTTGCCGACGCTGGCGCATTGTTTCGCGCTGGGATTGGTGGTGGCCGTACCGGGCAACCTCGTTACCAGAGCAGCCGGTTTTGCGCGCAGCTCTGCCACGAGTGCTCCGGCGCCCGTCGGCTGGGGCTCGGGAACCGGCAAACCTTTGCCCGACAAGTGGCGCATGAGCTGCAGGTAGAACGGCAGTTGCTGGCTCGTCAGGCGCTCGAATACGGTCAGTACGTAACAGCCGCGATCGGTCGTAACGAAGTAATTCGTGTTCTCGATACCGGTGCGGATGCCCTGCAGATCGATCAAGCTGCCGATTGCAAAATGACTTAGAAAAGCGTTGACCTCGGCGCGCGACAGCGCGGTGAATACCGCCATCGCTGATTGCGCTAGTTTGCCGGTCTGGGCGTCGTGGTCGGAGGAGCCGGCGCTGGCGAAGCGGGTGCCGGGGCCGCCCGGCCGAACTCGAAGCGGAAAAAATTCGGCACCGACAAACCGGGCGTCATTTGCGTAGTGCCAAAAGGCTGCTTTCCTTCGCGATTTGTCATCGTGTAGCTACGCGTCGTCCCCGCTGGTGTCACGATGACTTCGCTGACCCGGTTCGAGGTGCGCAGCTGCTCGATACGAGTGGTGTTGCTGACGTCATCGCGTTCGACTCTGGCATCGTCCGGCGTCGGTTGCAGCGCCTCTTCGACGCTTGCGGGTTTGACCGCTTTGAGCTCGCGCGCATCGATCGCCTGACGTTCGGTCGGCGATAGCTCGATCGCGCGCCGCGGCTTGGCGGGCGACGGCTGCGTCGGCTTGGTCTCGCTTGCCGACGGCAGCGGCGGAGGTGGCGGCACGGTGCTCACCTGCGCCAAGGCAACGTGTGTCCACACGACAAGCACTGCAAATGCAACCGTTTTCATCTGAGCCCCGCTGAAACGCGCAACCTTGCCGATATTCGCTGCAAATTCTATAGATAAAGCATCTGTTCGCGCTCGCTTGCGGTCTGCGCAAATCCGCGTGCGTCGTAGAAATCGAAAATCGCGTTGACCACCGCGTCGCCGGTGTCGACGATCGTCATCATGTCTAAATCAGTCGCGCTGATCATTCCCTCATCAACCAGCGTGCTGCGCATCCAGTCGATCAGCCCACTCCAGAAGCGCGAGCCCACCAGCACCAGCGGCATCGATTTGCCCTTGCCGGTTTGCATCAACGTCAACGCTTCGGACAGCTCATCGACGGTGCCAAAGCCGCCGGGCATCACGACGTAGGCCGCGGCGTATTTGACGAATGCCACCTTGCGTGCAAAAAAGTGCCGAAAGCGCAGCGAGATGTCCTGATACGGGTTGCCGAATTGCTCCGATGGCAGCTCGATGTTCAGGCCGACCGACGGCGAGGCGCCTTCGAACGCGCCGCGGTTGGCGGCTTCCATGATTCCCGGCCCGCCGCCGCTGATCACCGCGAAACCGGCGTCAGAAAGCTTGCGCGCAATCTCCACGGTCAGCTGATACATCGGCGCGTCCGGCAGCGAGCGCGCGCTGCCGAAGATCGACACTGCGGGCCGGATTTCCGACAGCCGTTCGGAGGCTTCGACGAACTCTGAAATAATTCCCCACAGATGCCAGGACTCGCGCGCCTTCTGGTGGGTAGCGCGCTCCGGCATGGTCACCGCGCGAAGGCTCGGAATGTTTTTTCGATGATCGAGCACGTGCCTCTCTCCTGGTCACTTCCTATTCAACTGCCGAACCAATGCGCGAACCTGATCCCGTAAAAACGCTGCTGCTGGTTGACGGGTCGAGCTACTTATACCGCGCGTATCACGCGCTGCCGGACTTGCGCTCATCGAGCGGCGAGCCGACCGGTGCGATCCGCGGGTTCATTTCAATGCTGCACGTGCTGCGCCAGCAGGTGCAGGCCAACTATCTCGCATGCGTATTCGACGCCAAGGGTAAGACGTTTCGCGACGACCTTTTTTCCGAATACAAGGCGAATCGGACCGCAATGCCCGACGATCTTTCGCGCCAGATCGAGCCGATTCATGCGGCGGTGCGCGCCCTGGGGTGGCCGGTCATCGAGATCGAGCGCATCGAAGCCGACGACGTGATCGCGACTCTGGCCCGGCGCGCCAGCGAGCAGCAGTATCGGACGGTGGTTTCCACCAGCGACAAAGACCTGGCGCAGCTGGTCAACGAGAACGTGACGCTCGTCAACACGATGAGCAACGAAACGCTCGACATTGCGGGCGTCAGCCGAAAGTTCGGCGTACTTCCGGCCCGCATCGTTGACTATCTGACCCTGGTGGGTGATAGCGTCGATAACGTGCCAGGCGTGGAAAAAGTCGGGCCGAAGACGGCTGCCAAGTGGCTGCAGGAATACGGATCGCTCGATGGCGTTATCGCGCACGCCGACGCCATCAAGGGCGCGGTAGGCGACAACTTGCGCAAGGCACTGCCCTGGCTCGCCACCGCAAGAAATCTGGTGACGATTCGCGATGACTGCGATCTTGGCGCCGAGCTCAAGTCGATTGAGGAGTTGTCGCAGCGCGCGCCCGACGTCGAAACTCTGCGCGAGATCTATACGCGTTTTGAATTCAAGGCGTACCTGCGCGACCTCGATGCTGCAGCCGTAGCTATCGACGTCAATCGTGGAACGCTGCTTAGCGCCCCGGCCGTCACACGGCCTGACGTGGCGTATCAAACGGTGCTGACGTTCGAGCGGCTCGAGGAATGGCTGGCGAGGATCGGCCCGGCCGAGCTGACTTCGATGGACACCGAAACCACGTCGCTTGATCCGATCGCGGCACAGCTGGTGGGGATGTCGTTGTCAATCGAGCCACTCGATGCGTGCTACGTCCCGCTGGCGCATCGCTACGCCGGCGCACCGCAGCAGCTTTCTCTGGACGATGTGATCGAGCAGTTGCGACCTTGGCTCGAGAGCCCGCATCAACGCAAGCTCGGGCACAACATGAAGTATCAGATGCACGCCCTCGCCAATCATGGCGTGCGGCTCGCCGGCATCGCGCACGACACACAGCTGCAATCTTATGTGCTCGAGCCGCACCGCACTCACGACCTGGATTCGCTGGCGGAGCGCCATCTTGCACGCAGGACGCTGACATACGTAGAAGTGTGCGGCAAAGGCTTCAACCAACTGTGCTTCGATGAAGTTGCGCTCGATCGTGCGACCGCTTATGCCGGCGAGGACGCGGAAGTCACGCTGGCGCTGCACCGGGTGATGTGGCCGCGCATAGAAGCCGACGAAAAGCTGCGCTTCATCTACGAGCAGATCGAGTTGCCCACTGCGCTGGTGTTGTACGAGATGGAACGCACAGGCGTGTTGATCGATCGGGTCAAGCTCGACTCGCACGGGCGCGAGCTCGGTGCGCGCATTGCGGAGCTCGAAGCAACGGCGCACGAGCTGGCCGGCCAGCCGTTCAACCTCGGCAGTCCGAAGCAGATTGGCGATATTCTGTTCGGCAAGCTGGCACTGCCGGTCATCAAGAAAACAGCGAGCGGCGCACCGTCGACCGATGAGGAAGTGCTCGAAAAGCTCGCGCAGGACTACCCGCTGCCCAAGCTGCTGCTTGAACATCGTGGAATATCGAAGCTTAAATCCACCTACTGCGACAAGCTTCCGCTGACGGCCGACGCAAACGGTCGCGTGCACACGAGTTACGGCCAGGCAGTGGCGGTAACCGGGCGGTTGTCATCGAGCGATCCGAATCTGCAGAACATTCCGATTCGTACTGCAGAGGGCAGGCGCATACGCGAGGCATTCATTGCGCCGCCCGGACATCGAATCGTCTCCGCCGATTACTCGCAGATCGAGCTGCGCATCATGGCGCACATTTCTGGTGACACAGGTTTGCTTGAAGCGTTCGGCAAGGGTGAGGACATTCACCGTGCAACGGCGTCTGAAGTTTTCGCGGTGCCGCTTGCAGAAGTCACGAGTCAGCAGCGCAGCTATGTGAAGGTCATCAACTTCGGATTGATGTACGGCATGAGCGCGTTCGGCGTGGCATCGAACCTCGGCATAGAACGCGACGCCGCCAAGCACTATATCGATCGCTACTTCACCCGCTATCCGGGCGTGGCGAAGTACATGGAATCAACGCGTGCGCTTGCCAAGCGCCAGGGCTACGTCGAAACCGCATTCGGTCGCCGACTGTGGTTACCCGAGATCAATTCTCCAAACGGGCCGCGCCGCGCCGGCGCCGAGCGTGCAGCGATCAACGCGCCGATGCAGGGCACCGCCGCCGATCTGATCAAGCTTGCAATGATTGCGGTCTCAAAATGGATCAATACCGAGCAGCTCGGAACGCGGCTCGTGATGCAGGTTCACGACGAGCTGGTGTTCGAGGTTCCAGACGACGAAGTCGAATTGACCATGCGCCGAGTGCCCGAGCTGATGTCCCGCGTTGCTGAACTGCGTGTGCCGCTGTTGGCGGAGGTTGGCGTTGGCGCTAATTGGGATGTAGCGCACTAATCCGCTGCGCCGGACAAATCGCAGTTGAGCGGCTGCGCAGCGGTGCGGCGAATTTGCAGAGGGCACGCAGATTGCGCATGTCCGCCTTGCGCCCCCTTCACGGTCGGGTTAGCGAGTTGCCACGGCGCAGATTTTTAGGGAGTTACGCCAAGTGTCAGCGCAGCCGCACGCCGTTAAACTTGTTTTCTCTAGAAGACAGACATTTTCATGAAATCAACACTGCGTGGGGCGGGCGAAGAACTGGCCAGTCCGCAACCGCCATTCACAATCACTCGCCGCGACTTTGTACAGACGTCACTCGGTGCAGGCTTTGCCGCCGCTGTGCTGCCCGTCGCAGCTCAGACGATGATTACCACCGATACCCAAGGCCTGACCGCAGGTGAGGTGCAGATACCAACCAAAGATGGCCAGATGCCGGCGTATCGCGCGATGTCAGCCGGCAAAACCGGCTTGCCGACGGTGCTGGTGGTGCAGGAGGTTTTCGGAGTACACGAACATATCAAAGACGTCGCGCGCCGACTTGCTAAGCAGGGCTATTTAGCGGTGGCTCCTGAGCTGTACGCACGACAGGGAGACGCAACGAAATACACCGACACTGGCGCGCTGATGAAAGAGATTGTCAGCCAAGTGTCCGACGCTCAGGTGATGGGCGATCTTGACGCGGCGGCTGCGTGGGCTGCAAAAAATGGCGGCGCCGGCAAGCTTGGAATCACAGGGTTCTGCTGGGGCGGTCGCGTCGTGCATATGTATGCCGCGCATAATCCGAATCTGGCGGCGGGCGTCGCGTGGTATGGCCGAACAGCGGGTTCGTATCACGCAGGTGACAAAACTCCGCTCGACGTTGCAGGGCAAATCAAGGCGCCAGTGCTCGGTCTGTATGGGGGCGCTGACAGTGGCATTCCGACCGACACGGTTGAAAATTTTGGGGCTGCATTGAAAGCCGCAGGCAACACGCGCTCCGAAATGGTGATCTTTCCGAATACGCCGCACGCGTTTTATGCCGACTATCGGCCGAGCTATCGCAAGGAGGCAGCCGATGATGGCTGGAAGCGGTTGACAGCGTGGTTCAAGCAGTATCTGGCATAGCGCGCCGGTAAAAGGAAAAAAAGGGCGCACGATGTGCGCCTTTTGTTTTAAATCAATCAGTCGAGTATGACGCTCAGCTACATCATCCTTGCCAATCTGCTGTCGACATTTCTCTCGCTTGCGCTCGCTGCGTGGCTGAGCTTTCGCTACCTGGGCAAGCTGATTGACAAGCTGGTGCCGGTGTCGGCCGGACTGCTGCTCGCCACCGCGATCACGCATCTGCTGCCTGAAGCATTCAGCAGCGAGGCTGATCCGTTTAAGCTGGGTTGGGTGATTCTGGCGGGCATTCTTGGGTTCTTCCTGCTCGAAAAGCTGGCGCTGATCCACCACACGCACCATCACGAGGGCGATCAGCATCTGCATCACCATGGTCATGATGCACACGAAGCGGGGCGCGGAGGTGTGCCGCTTCTAATCGGCGATGCATTCCATAACTTTGCCGATGGCGTGGTAATCGCCGGCGCTTTCCTGGTGGACTCGCAGCTTGGTGTGATCGCTACGCTCGCCGTGATGGCGCATGAAATTCCGCACGAGGTAGGCGATTTCATGATTCTGTTGAACGCCGGCTTCACGCGCCGCCGCGCGTTCATGTTCAATCTGATTTCAGGTCTGTCGGCGGTAGTCGGCGGAGTCATAGGGTACTTCGTGCTCGACACGATGCAGGAGCTGCTTCCCTACGCACTGGCGCTCGCTGCGGCGAGCTTCATTTACATCGCACTGTCTGATCTACTGCCCGAGATGATGCGACGGTCGTCGCTGGCGAAGTCGCTGCCGGAAGTCGCGCTGGTGCTGCTTGGCGTAGTGATTGCGGCGCTTGCGACCGGCGGGCTCGGCACGCATTAGGGCTGCGCGCCGCTGGCCACAGGTCGCGACCGATCGGAGACCCACTCGCTCCACGACCCGCCGTACAGAGCGGAACCCGGCAACCCGGCGAGTTGCATCGCGAAGACGCTATGGCACGCGGTAACGCCTGAACCGCATTGGTGCGTGATTTTCTGCGGGGCATCTGCACCCAGCATCAAATCGAATTCATGCCGCAGATCGACCGCGGATTTGAATGTTTGATCAGCATTCAAATTTTGTTGCCACGGTCGATTACGCGCTCCTGGAATGTGGCCGGCCACAGGATCGATCGGCTCATGTTCGCCGCGATAACGCTCCGGGGTACGGGCGTCGAGCAATATTCGATCGCGACTGCTTAACGAATCTACGACTTGCGCCACGGTCACAACAGACACGCGCGATGTGCTGGCGATAAAACTACCGCGCGTTTGGTCGGCCATTTTTTGACTCGACAAATTCGCTTCACTCAACCATTTCTGCCATCCGCCGTCCAGCAATCCAACGCGCTGATGCCCTAGCC